>CANNEG010000020.1:0-20125 GCA_947503455.1 Betaproteobacteria bacterium | reverse complement strand
TGGTTTCAAAAGCCTTACGTGCTGGTACGATACATATTAACAGCTATGACGAAGATGATATTACTGTGCCTTTTGGGGGTTTTAAGCAATCAGGTAATGGTCGCGATAAATCTTTGCATGCCCTAGATAAATATACCGAACTTAAAACGACTTGGATACGGCTCACGTAAGCTTGCAGTAAAAGGGAAAAAGAACGATGAGTAACCAAGATTTACACAATCGCCGTTTAGTTGCTACACCTCGAGGCATAGGTGTGATGGCAAATTTTTTTATTGAACGTGCATTGAATGCTGAAGTATGGGATGTTGAGGGTAAGCGCTATATTGATTTTGCGGGCGGTATTGCCGTACTCAATACGGGGCACCGTCATCCTAAAATAGTGGCAGCGATAGAGGCGCAATTGCAACGCTTTACTCATACTTGTTACCAAGTATTGCCCTATGAAAGTTATGTCACCTTGGCTGAACGTATTAATGCCTTGACGCCTGGTAGCCATGCTAAAAAAACTTGTTTTTTTTCAAGTGGTGCAGAGGCGGTTGAGAACGCTATAAAAATCGCCCGTGCTTATTCTGGCCGCCCTGGCATTATTGCTTTTTCGGGCGCTTTTCATGGGCGCACTATGATGGGGTGTGCGCTGACTGGCAAGGTGGCACCGTATAAAATTGGATTCGGGCCTTTCCCTGCTGAGATTTATCATGCGCCTTTCCCGGTAGATTTGCATGGTGTAAGCGTGGAAGATTCAATTAAAGCTATTCATACCTTATTTAAATCTGACATAGATCCTAAGCGTGTTGCCGCTATTATTTTAGAGCCCGTGCAAGGTGAGGGTGGTTTTTATGTAACGCCACCAGCACTGATGCAGGCACTGAGAAAAGAGTGTGACGAACACGGCATTTTGCTCATTTATGATGAGGTGCAAACCGGCTTTGGCCGAACGGGTAAGCTATTTGCAGCAGAGCATTATGAGGTGATGCCAGACATTATCACGATGGCAAAAAGCATGGCAGGTGGCACCACATTATCTGCCGTATGTGGCAAGGCCGAAGTCATGGACGGCCCAGCCCCAGGCGGTCTAGGCGGCACCTATGCAGGCAACCCTTTAGCGATTGCCGCAGCCCATGCAGTAATCGATATTATTGAGCAAGAGCAGCTAGTAGCGCGAGCCAATGTATTGGGTGAAAGGCTCGTAGCAAGGCTCAAAAAAGCACAGGAAAATAACCCAACCATAAAAGAGGTGCGTGGTTTAGGCTCGATGATTGCGGTAGAGTTTTTTGATTCTGTGACAGATCAACCTTCAATGGAAATTACCAAGCAAGTACAACAAGCCGCGTTAGCCGAAGGTTTAATATTGCTGACTTGTGGTGTCTACACCAATGCCTTACGTTTTTTGTATCCGCTGACTATTGAAGATGCGGTATTTGATGAGGCATTGGATATTCTTGATCGCGCATTAATGAAAGTTTCCACATGAAACTTGAATTAATGAAAGCTGTTGAAGATGCCAAAACTCAATTGGCAAGTCAGGGTGTGCATACAGTCATTGCACAGTTTGTTGATATCCATGGTTCTGCCAAAGGCAAGTATATCCCACTCGCTCATTTGCAGGATGTGATTGAGAATGGTGCTGGTTTTGCTGGCCCTTCAATATGGGGTACTGGCTTACCAAGAAATGGCGCACGCTCTGAATTTTATGGGCAAGGCGATTTGACTACTTTGCAAGCACTCCCCTGGATGCCGGGTTATGCGCGCATTGTTTGTAGCGGTTTGGTAGATGGTCAGCCGTTTAGTGGCTGTTCTCGTCGTTTATTAATGCGGCAAATTGAGCAACTCAATAAACTTGGTTACACGCTCAACGTTGGGGTTGAGCCAGAATTTTTCTTACTTAGCAAAGATGCTAATGGCAGACCAATACCTGATACTACAGATGATTTAGACAAACCTTCATACGACCTTAAAGCGTTAGCAAGAGTGCGTGAGGTTTTGCACCGCATAGAAACGGGATTAAGCGCCTGCGGTTTTGATGTGTTTCAGATAGACCATGAAGATGCTAGTGGGCAATATGAGCTTAATTATCACTATAGTGATGCCCTTAAAGCTGCTGATCAATTTATCTTATTTAAAATGGCCGCAGATTTTATTGCTGAAGAAGCGGACTTAACTTTTACCCTGATGCCTAAACCTTTTGCAGATAGACCAGGGAGTGGCCTGCATTTACATTTATCATTGACTGATCAAGCAGGACAAGCGGTGATGGCTGATGTGTTTGATACGCATGGATTATCAAAAATTGGTCGTTATTGCGTAGCGGGCTTATTGTCGCACAGCCCTGCTTTAGCGGCTTTTCATGCCCCCACGGTGAATTCCTACAAGCGCTTGGTTATAGGCCGTTCACTATCGGGAACTACTTGGGCACCAGCACATATTGCTTGGGGGTATAACAATCGTACTACCGTGGTGCGTGTGGTGGCTGGGCGCTTAGAATTTCGCCTGACAGATGGAAGTAGTAATATTTACGCGGCACTCGCCTCAACGATTGCCGCAATGCTTGATGGTGTAGCGCGTAAACTTAATCCGCCAGCCCCTATTGATGAAGATGTTTATGAGTGGCAAGCCGCTGATTTTATAGCACATGATGTAAAGACGTTGCCGCAAAACTTATGTGAAGCATTAGTCGCACTTGAAAATGATGCGGTATTAGTAAAAGCTATGGGTAATGATTACGTAGCGGAATATTTAGCTACAAAAACCCCTGAGTGGATTGATTATTGCAGATCCGTCAGTGATTGGGAATATAAGCGCTATCTTACATGGCCTTAGTTGTTACTTGTTTTAAATGGGCCGTTAGTTTCGAAACCATGTGATAGCTTTAGGTAGTTGCTATATGAATTTGAGAGCTTATATCTTTATTATTTCAAAAAGCACCTGTGGTAATGAGCCTAAATAGATAATAAGCCCCCGCAGCCATCATTAAATACATCGGCAAATCACCACTTTTTGAAGTTTCAGATTTATTGGGTGAAGTAATCCAACGATTCAATAGCCATAATGCAAATATAATCACAGGGATAAGCATCATGCTGGTAGTGGATGCAAACAGTTTGGCTAAACCAGTTTTTAGCCAGCCATCTCCACGAAACAATTCCATAGCGATGCCAATAATACCAATGAGCATTAAGCCCATTCGGCCTAGGGCAGCCATTGAGCTTAAATTGCTTTCTGGTTTAATGTTTTTATTTTGACTATATTTGTTGGGGTCTAAATTAGCCATACTTAATTTCTCACTTATTTAAGATGAACCTATCTAAATTGCAGCCAAGTACTTGCTTGGATCAACCGATTTACCTAGGCGGCGAATTTCAAAGTGTAATTTTACCGAATTACTATCGGTACTGCCCATCTCGGCAATTTTTTGCCCAGCACTTATTTGTTGACCTTCTTTAACAAGTATTTGGTTATTGTGTGCGTAAACAGATAAGTAAGTTGAATTGTGTTTAATAATGACTAGTTTTCCATAACCACGTAAATCTGAACCACTATAAATAACTTTACCTGCTGCGGCTGCATTGACTGATTGGCCAGTACTGCCTGCAATATCAAGACCTTTGTTGCTGGCCTCATTAAAGCTTGCCGTGACTTTACCTTTAGTTGGCCATGCCCACTCTATATCTTCAGTGGATTCATTAACAGGTTTGATTTCTGGTTTTCTATCTACATTAGGTTTGTTTGTCGCTTCTGCAGTGCTGGCAACTGGTGTTTTGGTTGTAGGTAAACCCATAGTGGATTTAGCGGCAGGCAGTGGTTTTTTTAAGGCTTCTTCGCTATAGGGTTCACGTATTCCCTTAGGTTCGTTAATCGCAATAGTTGTGCCAGGGGCAGTGCTAATAGCGTTACTTTCAGTATTGATGGGTGTAATTTCTACCCCATCACTATTAGGTTGGGTAGGGGCGTCTTTTGACGATTTGAGCTTTAATACTTGACCCACTTGAATGTTGTAAGGCGGCGGAATATTATTATTTTGCGCAATGTCTTTGTAATAGTAGCCGTGCTCAAGTCCTATGCTAAATAAATTATCCCCTTTTTTGACCGTGTAAGTATCGGGCCGCCAATCGCCAGCTTTGTAAGTTGGTCTAGATGTAGAGGTTTGTTTTTTAGCGACAGGGGTATCGACTTTACTCGTTTTGCTTACTGGTAAACGATCAATAACCGGTGCAGGAGGCGTGCTGCTACATGCTACAAGGCCCATTACTAAGGGTAAGATAGCAAGAAGTAATGTGTTGCGCATCTTTATAATAGGCCGCCTAATAAGGGTACGAATTTCACAGCTTCTAGTTTAGTTTGACGATATTCGAGTTCTGACTCGCGCTCTACCAAATATAAAATTTGTTCATCTGTGCCAACTGGAATGACTAAGCGTCCTCCAATGGTAAGCTGATCTAATAAGTCTTGTGGGATGTGGCTGGCGGCAGCAGTAACAATAATGCCATCAAATGGCGCTAGGTCTTTTAGCCCCATATTGCCATCTGCATGACCTAATTTTACGTTCACGCATTTGAGTTCGCGTAAATGCCCACGGGCTTTCATGACCAATGGTCGAATCCGTTCAACTGAATACACTTCTTTGGCAAGTTTAGATAGCACTGCAGTTTGATAACCGCAGCCGGTGCCAATTTCAAGGACTTTATTTAGCGGGTTGTTATTGCGTAAAATTTCTGACATGCGCCCTACAATATAAGGCTGAGAAATGGTCTGACCAAAACCGATGGGTAGCGATACGTCTTCATAGGCTCTGATAGACAGCGCCTCATCTACAAAAATATGCCGGGGAATAGCACTTATCGCGGAAAGTACTACCTCATCTTTAATGCCTTGCTCGCGTAAACGCACTAGCATGCGATCACGCGTACGCTGTGATGTCATACCAATGCCGGTTTGTGCGGATGTTCTTAAAATTGCCAACTTAGTTATACTTTCATGTGTTGTTATTTTCTAGGTTTAACCATTGTTTAATTTCACCTAGTTGTGAGTGATTGGTTAAATCTACTTGAATCGGCGAGATAGAGACTTGTTTGTTTTCTACCGCATAAAAGTCAGTGCCTGCGCCACCATCGTTAGGAGATCCAGCAGCACCTACCCAATAAACCGTTTCATTGCGGGGCGTCTTGAGTTGTACTACGGGTTCAGCCTTATGGCGTTTACCTAAGCGCGTGATTACGCGGCCTTGAAGTTCATTGTAAGGGATGTCAGGCACATTCACATTGAGTAAAGTCGTCGATTGGAAGCCATTTTTTTGGTAGTGCTGTACTAACTCCACGGCAACTCTCGCTGCGGTTTCAAAGTGTGTGGCGTTATGCTGAGACATGGAAATTGCTATAGACGGAATGCCAAGTAAATAACCTTCCATTGCTGCTGCAACGGTGCCCGAGTAAATCGTATCATCACCCATATTAGCGCCATCATTAATGCCGCTAATCACCATGTCTGGCATGGTATCCATCAGCCCAGTGAGGGCAATGTGTACGCAATCTGTTGGTGTGCCATTAACATAAAAAAAGCCATTAGCTGCTTTTTTAACGCTTAAAGGTCGATCTAGTGTCAGCGAGTTACTTGCGCCACTTCTATTACGCTCTGGCGCTACTACAGTAATGTCGGCTAGTTTGGCAATGTGTTCTGCAAGTATGCTAAGACCGGGGGCAAAATAACCATCGTCATTTGAGAGTAGTATTTTCATACGCAAATTATAGTAGAAGACGAGGTGATTAGTGCGGCGCTTATCTAAAAAAGCCTTGAAAATCGCAGAATTAAGTCGGTAACATCGCCATTGTTAAGTGATTTTGCTAATTGCAACTCACTTCTTGTAAATTTGCTTCTGGAAAATCAGATTTAAGTTTCTGCAGTTCAGTTATTTTTTCAGCAGCAATATTTTTAAATAGTAAATGAGCATAACCTTTACCTTGGTCATGCAAGGCTTTTGCGATGTCTTTTATGCCTTTGGCTTTAAGCTCCTTGAAGAGTTTGGTAGCAAGTTGTTCATCTTCAAAAATACCAAAAGAAATTGCATTCTTCCATTTAGCATCTTGTACAACAAATAAATCTTTAATGCCAAGCGCTTTTAGTTCTAGAGCTTTAGCCTGAGCAGCTTCAGCAGATTTAAGCGGTGGCTTATATACCCAAAAGCGTTTGGTATCTGGTGTAGTTTGTTCTATGACCAATGGCTGTAAGGCTATATTAGAGGATGCAATTTGTGCATCAGTCACTCTGGCTTTTGAAAATACCCCCCATTCATAACAAGTAAGGGGTTGAGTATTGACTGGTGGCGTATCGTTTGCGGTAGGTATAGCGCTTGATGTTTCAACTGACTTTTTCGGTAAAGATTCTATTTGCTGAGGTGTCAGTATTTTGATTTTTTCTGGATTAATTTCTGCTGTCACTGCCTTGGCTGGGCTAGGTAAAATAAGGTCAGCGTTGAAATAAATTAATAATCCTAAGTTAATGAATATTAATATTAAAATAAATTTTTTAATCATATTGCATGTTCACTTTGCATAAATTTATCTATTAGATACAGACCGCGCAATACCAAATGATCGACGACTAATGCTTGCTTTGTCACGTCACTTATCAAGCTATCTTTTATTGCCTGCGCATTGCCTCCGCTAATAAGAATGTAGGGTAATTGTTTACATTCTGCATGGAGGTTATATGACATGAGTGTAATTGCGCCAGTAATAGCCTGTAAAGCGCCCGTATGTATGGCATCAATCGTATTTTTTGGAAAAATATCTTGGTTGTGCGGTACTGTTGATGTAAAAGAAGTAGCTGCAGGTAATTGTGCGGCAGCTTGCCCTAAGCTTTGTTGCATTAAGTTTAAGCCTGGCAATATTAGGCCGCCAATAAACGCTGCTTGATGATGATTTGAACTAAGCGCATCGATAGTCACTGCCGTTCCCGCATTCACAACCACGCAGGGAGCTTGTTTAATCTCCCAAGCTGCAATGAGTGCAGCCCAGCGGTCGCAACCTAAAGTTTCTGGGTTTGTATAGCGATTAAAAACGCCGCCTATTTGTGATGTAGATTTAAGCCAATTAACATTCGAATATCGTGTTAAGTGTATTTCAAGTTGCAATTTAATGGCATTTCCAGCTACATTTGAAATTTGTACATGATCGGCAGCAGGTAAATCTAGTGTTGCTAGAGATGTATTTAGGCAGTAATTATTCTTAAGCAATACACCATTAGCATCAAATAAACCCCATTTGATTCTAGTATTACCTATATCAATTGCCAATAAATTAATTTTTAATGAGGAATCTATCATATTTCTAGCGCCCGCAGGCTAATCTCGCCAGATGAAAAACGTAGTTCACCTAAGGCGGTATTGATGAGTAAAATGCCATCGTCTGCCACCCCATTGACGGTGCCAAAAGTCTCTCTACCATCAGGGTGTAACATTTTGACGGGTTGTTGGTGGTAGGCGTGATGTTTTGTCCATTCCTCACGTAGGCTGGTAAAGCCTTGTTGCTCAAAGTGACTTAATACATCAGCCAAATTTTTAAGTATTATGCCGAGTAATTCGTTGGGGTTAATGTTGCTTGTTACAACACTGGCAATATCAGTTGCGGGTTGGTCAATTCGCTCTCTGATTTTTGTTGGCAAGTTTAGATTAATGCCAACACCAATCACGGCAGCACTAGGACCTTCCATATCGCCTTGTAACTCAATCAAAATACCCGCTAATTTTTCCGGAGATTGATTGTTAGTTACAATTAAAACGTCATTGGGCCATTTGAGTTGCGCTTGGTCGATACCGAAACTATGCAAAGCGCGAATGAGTGCAACGCCTACGGCTAAGCTCAAGCCAGATAATGCCGAAGCACCACATTGAAATCGCCACAGCAAAGAAAAAGTCAAACTGGCACCTAAGCCTGCTTGCCAGCTACGCCCACGTCTACCACGACCGTTGGATTGTAAGTTGGCGGCAACACAACTGGCATGTGATTGCCCGCTACTTAATTTTTTCATCATATAACTATTGGTAGATTCTAGATGATCATGAATCTCTAAATTAAACCATGCGCGATGTTCGCCTATAGCGTTTAATACAGCCTGTTCATCTAATAACGTTACTGCTTGCGGCAGTTTATAACCACGCCCGCGCACTGAAAAAATCTCAACACCTAGTTTTTCAGCAGCTTGTAAGGCGTTCCAAACGGTAGCACGCGACACTTTTAGTTGCTGAGCAATATCTTCCCCAGAGTGAAATTTTCCGTCTGTGAGTAACCGTAATATAGGAAAAGTAAGTGTGTTCATGACTAAATGAAGTTTAGCACAGGGCTAATTAATGTAATTTAATTTAAAGTAAAGTTAGTTAAATCAAGTTAAAGCAAGCCTGGCTTCAACAGTGTAAAATAAGCAAATTATTTTGAATTAACTTTTAAGTCCATTATGGCATCTGAAAAAATACCCACCCCCCTAGGCTCTAATTTTATTCGTGCAATTGTTGATAAAGACCTTGAGCAAGGCGTTTATCAATCACGTAAATGGGCAGGTAGCCCAGGTGATGCGGCGCACCACGCGGATGGTCAGCCTGATGTTGCAAAAATTCGTACACGTTTTCCTCCTGAGCCCAATGGCTATTTACATATTGGGCATGCCAAATCTATCTTTTTGAATTTTGGCTTGGCGCGTGATTACGCAGGTGTTTGTCATTTGCGTTTCGATGACACTAACCCAGAAAAAGAAAGCCAAGAATATGTCGACAGTATTACTGATGCGGTGAAGTGGTTAGGTTTTGGTTGGCAAAATAATAACGAGAGCAATTTATATTTTGCCAGTAATTATTTTGATTTTATGTATAGCGCCGCTGAGAGTTTGATTGAACATGGTCATGCTTATGTAGATAGCCAAACGGCTGAAGAGATGCGCATTAAACGTGGCACTTTGACGGAAGCGGGAAAAAATTCACCATGGCGTGATCGTACGGTGGCTGAAAATTTAGCGTTATTCCGTGAAATGCGCGATGGCTCGCATGCAGATGGTAGCCTAGTATTACGCGCAAAAATTGACATGGCCTCAGCCAATATCAATTTGCGCGACCCCGCCATTTACCGTGTACGTCGTGCGCATCATCATAATACGGGTGATAAGTGGTGTATTTACCCAATGTATACGTTTGCACATCCGATTGAAGATGCGCTAGAGCAAGTAACACATTCTATTTGCACGTTGGAATTTGAAGATCAACGCCCATTTTATGATTGGTTATTAACGCGTTTAGCTGAAGCAGGCTTGTTAGCACAGCCTTTGCCTAAACAATACGAATTTGCACGCTTAAACTTAAGCTATGTGGTGCTATCAAAGCGAAAACTGATTCAATTGGTGGAAGAAAAGCACGTGTCTGGTTGGGATGATCCGCGTTTGCCGACCTTGGCTGGCGCACGCCGTCGTGGTTATACGGCAGCAGGCTTTAGGTTATTTACCGATCGAATAGGGGTGTCTAAAGCTGATTCATGGATTGAATACACCATACTTGAAGACTGTATGCGTGAGGGGCTTAACGAGTCAGCCGAGCGTCGTATTGCTGTGTTAGATCCCGTTAAATTGGTGATTGATAATTACCCTGCCGACCAAGTAGAGGATTGTTTTGCGCCCAACCACCCATTAAAACCAGAGTTAGGTAAACGCGTGGTGCCACTGACTCGTGAGCTATGGATAGAGCGCGAAGACTTTATGGAAGAGCCTAGCAAAGGATTCTTTAGATTAGCCCCTGATGGCTTAGTGCGTTTACGTTATGGCTATGTAGTGAAATGTACAGGCTGTGAAAAAGATGCTACTGGAAAAGTGACCATCGTGCATTGTGAATATTTACCTGATACTAAATCAGGTACGCCAGGCTCAGATAGCGTTAAAGTAAAAGGCAACATTCATTGGGTCTCTGTTCAACATGCTTATGAATGTGAAGTGCGCTTGTATGATAGATTATTCAAGGAAGCACATCCGGGCGAGGGCGATAGAGATTTCTTAACTGACATTAACCCAAATTCAGTCACGGTCATCACTGCGCAGCTAGAGCCAAGTTTAAAAGATGCAAAAGCAGAAGATAATTTTCAGTTTGAGCGACATGGATACTTTGTGGCGGACAGAAAAGACAGCGTAGCTGGTAAGCCGGTGTTTAATCGTACAGTCACGTTGCGAGATGCTTGGCAGAAATAAGCTGCGTGCTTACTAGGCAATAAGTCACGTCTTATCTTACATATGAGCAATTTTGTCACTTATCAATTGTTCATAGACGTGCAGCAACCGGTCACATTAGCAATTGGTAAGCTTGGGTCGTTTGACTTTCCTGCTGGACATTACATTTACACGGGTAGTGCGAAACGAAATATTGAGGCGCGGATTGCCCGCCATTTAGCTAAAGATAAAAAGTTAAGATGGCACATTGATTATTTATTAAATTCAACTTGTGCGTCTATCACCAAGGTGGAACGCTTTGCTGAGGCTGAGTGCGAAATTAATCAAAAAACTTTGGGGGCGACCTTGTTTCCTAGATTTGGTGCATCAGACTGCCATGCCGGCTGCATCAGTCATTTGAAGTATATGGCGCGTTAATGTAGATTTGGCAAATACAGTGTTTAGCAACCCTTCAATCAATCACGAAAAACCCTAGATTCCCTTTTTTTCTGCCGATGGCGATACGCCAATAAAACAATCAAACCAGCGACGTTAGGTAGCCAAATTTTTGGGTTAGACCATGGGATACCATCGATAGTAAAATCTGAGATTGGCCAGAATATAGGGGTTGGAAAATACCTTAAGCTATGGAAGGGGAAGTCCAACACAATGTGAAATGGCCAGCCTAGCATGGCGAATGCAATATCACGTCGCCATAGGGCGACTAGCCCAATAATGGGTAGGCAAATCACAAAGCTATGCCAAATATCGTAAGAAATAAATAGCCAGCTTGGCATGCCAACTAAGGGCGGAGGCCCGACTTGATAACTGCCATCAATAAGGCGCAATACAAGATAAGCGCCAAATGAGCATAAGTCAGGCAAAGCACCGAATAGGATTGCCAACCAAGTATGACGACGGTAGCCAAAAAGGCCGTAGCCCCAAAGTGCGTGACTAAGAGTATCCATATCGTTTTACTAAATCCAATCCTTGAGTAATCATAGCGAATGTATTAGGCTAATAGGCATTACATCATACATTTGAATTTATGCGCCGTATTTTCATTCTTCTTCCTCTTATTTTATCTATAGCCGTAGCGCTTTGGTGGTTTAATCGTCCGCAACCCATTGCCGTCGTACTGGTAGAGGTTACTCATGGCAAGGTGGAATCTAGCGTTGCCAATACACGTGCAGGAAGTGTGGAGGCTTGTCAGCGTACTAAACTTTCACCTATTAGTGGCGGACGTATTGCCTATCTAGGTGTTAAAAAAGGTGATCACGTTAAAAAAGGGCAAGTGTTACTGAAGTTGTGGAATGATGATCAGCAAGCGCAAAGCCACTTAGCGCAAACGCAAGTAGCAAGTAGTCAGCAGCGTATCGTTGAAATATGCGCGATAGCCGATAATGCGATTCGTGAGGCTGCCCGTACAGTCAAGTTGCGCGCGCGCGGCTTTGTTTCAGAAGGCGCGGAAGAAAAGGTTCGTTATGAAGCACAAGCGAGGCGAGCGGCTTGTGAAGGTGCGCGTGCCGATGTTGCGCAAGCACAAGCGCGAGTGAATGTGACTAAAGTGGAACAAAATCGGACGGTGTTAATTGCGCCATTTGACGGCATCGTCGCAGATATTGTGGGTGAGCTGGGTGAATACACCACGCCCTCGCCACCAGGCGTAGCTATGCCGCCTGCGATTGATTTGATTGATGATACTTGTCTATATATTGAAGCGCCTATGGATGAAGTAGATGCCCCTAAAATACGTGTTGGTCAGCTTGCGCGTGTTTCATTAGACGCATTACCAGGTAAGCAACTGGCCGGGCATGTAAAACGCGTTGCCCCTTATGTGCTTGCCGTTGAGAAGCAAGCACGTACAGTAGATGTGGAAGTAGCACTTGATGATTTTAGTGGGAACACTGCTAATAGCCCACAGTTATTGGTAGGGTATAGTGCTGATGTGGAAATTGTCTTAGCTAGCCACGATAACGTATTGCGGGTGCCCACCTCTTCCTTGCAGGAAGGTAATAAAGTACTGATTTATCTGCCTGAAACTAAAAAACTAGAGCAACGCGTAATTAAATTAGGGATTACCAACTGGGAATACACGGAAGTACTCGATGGCTTAAAGCAGGGTGACTTTGTCGTTGCATCGTTGGAGCGTGAAGGTGTGAAGGCGGGCGCTTTGGTAAAACCTGAAAATTCGCCTCGAACAAATAAGACTAAGTAAATATGTCTGTTGAAAGTCTTATTCAACTTAATTCAATAGAGCGTACTTTTACGCTTGGCGATAGCAAAGTGCATGCTTTGCGAGATGTTAATTTAACCATTTTACCCGGTGAATATATTGCGGTGATGGGTCCATCTGGTTCTGGTAAATCTACCTTACTTAATTTGATTGGATTGTTAGATCGTGCCGATGCTGGCGCATACAATCTAGAAGGTCGTGATGTGACGACACTTGATCAAAATGAGTTAGCAAAAGTGCGTAGTGAGCGTATTGGTTTTATTTTCCAGAGCTTTCATCTTGTGCCTCGCTTGACTGCCGCAGCAAATATTGAGTTGCCACTCACTTTGTCCGGCATACCTGCCGCTGAACGCAATAAGCGTGTGGTACAAGCGCTTAAGGAATATGGGTTAACTGATCGTGCACAGCATCGTCCAAATGAACTGTCAGGTGGACAACGCCAGCGCGTCGCCATTGCGCGAGCTACCGTGCAACGCCCAGCAGTGCTGTTGGCAGATGAGCCGACAGGCAATCTTGATCGCGTTACTGGCGAAGAAGTCATCCGTTTGCTTGAAGCGCTCAATGCACAAGGCATGACCCTCATCGTGGTGACGCACGATCCAGTGCTAGGTGCACGCGCAAGGCGGCAGATTAGAATGGAAGACGGTAGTATTGTGAGTGACGTTACTCAGGCTTCTTAGCACATCTTAAATCATGAAGTTCATTGACACATTACGCTATGCAAGTGACGCTGCAACCGGAACTCCATTACGAACGGGTTTGCTGATGCTGGCGATGTCAATTGGTGTGGCCGCTGTCGTGATTTTAACTGCACTAGGGGATGGTGCACGTCGCTACGTGGTAGGTGAATTTTCTGCCATAGGCAGTAATTTGGTCATTGTGTTGCCTGGGCGATCAGAAACACGCGGTTTTAATCCTGCTAACCTGATTACTAGTACGCCTAGAGATTTAACCGTGAATGATGCTACAGCCATACTCCGATTGCCTGGTGTTGCCCGTATTGCCCCCATTCTGATTGCTACCTCTGAAATTAATGCAGCTGGCAAATTGCGCGAAGCGATGTTGTTAGGTACTAGTGATGAATACATTCATGTGCGCCAGCAAAAATTAGCATTAGGCCGATTTCTTTCTAAAGATGATTTAGGAAATGGCGCCGCTGAGGTGGTATTAGGGGCGGGTATACGCCGAGAGATTTTCGGTTTAGAAAATCCTCTAGGTAAAACAGTACGCATTGGCGATAGGCGATTACGTGTAGTAGGCGTGCTCAGTGAGGGTGGGCAGGGCATGGGTATGACGACTGATGAATTACTGATAGTGCCAATTTCAATCGCACAAGCCATGCTCAATACCAATACCTTGTTCCGCATTTTGGTAGAGGCGCGTAGTCGCGAACAAATCGGCGAAGTGAAAGCAAGTGTTCTTAAGTTGATTACTCAACGACACGAGGGTGAGGAAGATGTGACGGTCATTACACAAGATGCCGTCCTCAAAACTTTTGATAAAATTCTAGGGGTGCTCACACTGGGCGTAGCAGGTATTGCTGCGATTAGTCTTGCTGTAGCAGGGGTTCTGGTGATGAATGTGATGCTAGTGTCAGTAGCACAGCGCACGGCTGAAATTGGCTTACTGAAAGCTTTGGGGGCAACATCTTCAGCCGTAAGAGAGTTATTCATGGCAGAAGCCATGTTGTTGTCACTTAGCGGTGGTTTACTGGGACTAGGTTTAGGCTATTTAGGGGCGGCATTATTGCGTTACCTTTACCCTACTTTTCCAGCCTATCCACCGCTATGGGCTGTATTGGCTGGATTAGGCACCTCATTAGCCTCGGGGCTAATTTTTGGTGTAATGCCAGCACGTCGTGCTGCTCAACTTGATCCGATAGAAGCGCTGTCTAAACGGTAACAATTTGATGCTTATTGTTGACTCTACACGTTTTGCATTACAAGCGATGACCTCACACCGTATGCGTAGCTTTCTTACGTTACTTGGTATAGCTGTGGGTATCGCAGCAGTCATTTTATTAACCTCGATTGGCGAGGGTGTGCATCGATTTGTGTTGGCAGAATTCACACAATTTGGCACTAATGTCATAGGCGTTTCTCCGGGCAAGGTAAAAACTGGCGGTCAGCCACCTTCTGGTATTCCTACTACCGCGAGATTACTCACGCTAGAAGACGCAGCGTCGCTAAAAAAATTACCGCATGTGACTGGCTCTACCCCAACGGTGTGGGGAAATTCTGAGGTGGAGGCGAATGGCCGTTTAAGGCGCACCACCATTTATGGCGTTGATGCAGACTTTACAAGGGTATTTAGCTCTACCGTTAATATAGGTAATTTTTTGCCACGAGAGGGTGCGGGTGGTTCTCGAGGGTTTGTGGTATTGGGCAGTAAGTTACGTAATGAATTATTTGGTAGCACTAATCCGCTAGGGGCAAAACTACGTATCGGCGGACTACACTTTAGGGTAATTGGTGTGCTCGCGCCTAAAGGTCAATTTTTAGGTATTGATTTAGATGATACAGCTTTTATTCCGGCTTCGCGTGCGCTGGAGTTATACAATCGAGAAGGTTTGATGGAAATTCATGTCACCTATGCCGAGGGAGTGCCTTCATCTAGCGTCGCAACTGCTGTGAAGAATCAACTCAAAATTCGGCATGGGCATGAAGATTTTACTGTCACAACCCAGGAAGATATGCTCAAAACGCTATCTAATATTTTGAATATTCTCACAATGGCAGTCGGTGCATTAGGTGGAATTTCTTTGTTGGTAGGCGGCGTGGGCATTGTCACAATTATGACAATCTCCGTCACTGAGCGTACCAATGAAATTGGATTGTTAGTCGCATTAGGCGCAAAACAACGCACCATACTTAATTTATTTTTAAGTGAATCAGTCATACTGGCTTTGCTAGGTGGTGCGCTAGGTTTGTTGTTAGGCGTTGGTCTGGCACAATTGATTCGTTTAGCATTACCCACATTACCTGTGCACACGCCATGGAGTTTTGC
Source organism: Betaproteobacteria bacterium (assembly GCA_947503455.1). Taxonomy (GTDB): domain Bacteria; phylum Pseudomonadota; class Gammaproteobacteria; order Burkholderiales; family Methylophilaceae; genus Methylotenera. Next base: position 4,716 of record CANNEG010000020.1, on the reverse strand, counting down.
GTTTGCAGCGCTGGTAATGTCGGCATGTATAGGATTGCTAGCGGGCGTATTGCCTGCAAGAAGCGCTTCACGGTTAAATCCTATTGAAGCATTGCGGGCAGAGTAACGTAGCTTAGCTTACTTAATTAACTGTGCATATTTTGCCCGTATCTTAGCTGCCTTAGGGGCTGCCACTGCCATGCAATAAGGTTGATTAGGATTCTTATCAAAGAAGTACTGATGGTATTCTTCTGCTGGGTAAAACAGTTCTGTACCATTGATTTGCGTCACGATGGGCGCATTAAAGATATTCGAGGCATTAAATTCCGCAATCATTTTTTCAGTGGCCTCACGTTGCATTTGATTTTGACAGAATACTGCTGAGCGATATTGCGTGCCTATATCATTGCCTTGGCGGTTAGGTGTGGTTGGGTCGTGCGAGACTAAAAACACCTCTAGTAAAGTTTCAAAGCTCACTTGGTCCGCGTCAAAGCTAATCTGTATTGCCTCAGCATGGCCTGTGTCACCATTGCAAATCGCTTTGTAGTTTGGATTAAGGGTATGCCCGCCAATATAGCCAGAAACTACTTGATTGACGCCACGCAGTTGACTAAATACAGGCTCTGTACACCAAAAACAACCGCCTGCAAAAATTGCAATTTGTTCATTACTCATAAAATCTCCTTTAAATTCCTTTTAAAATTGACCTTAACTTTTGTTAATTAACTTTACAATAGTTAGTCAATCTTCCATTCAAAACATTGCATCAGGTTTAACTATTTTTTAATCATGAGTTTGAACGCGTTATATGTAGATTTTAACTCGTACTTTGCTTCGGTTGAGCAACAACTGCTGCCGGAGTTGCGTGGCAAGCCTATTGGTGTATTAGCTGTAATGGCAGAAACCACCTGCTGTATTGCTGCAAGTTATGAGGCTAAAGCGTTTGGCGTAAAAACTGGTACGCTTGTACGTGATGCGCGCAAACTGTGCCCTGATATTATTTTTGTTGAAGCAAGGCCGCCCATTTATGTGGCGTTTCATCATAAACTGATTGAAATTGTAGAAAGCTGTACACACGTAGAGAAAGTACTTTCAATAGATGAGATGGTGTGTCGGTTGACGGGAAGCCAGAAAATTCCTGACAATGCGCTCAAGCTGGCTGCAATAATTAAACGAGCCATTCATAAGCAGTTTGATTATATCCGTTGCTCCATCGGCATTGCACCGAATACCTTTTTGGCTAAAACTGCGTCAAATATGCAAAAGCCAGATGGCTGTGTTTTGATAGCGCAGCATGAACTTCCCAGCCGGCTCTACGATTTGCGCTTACGTGACTTAAATGGCATCGGGAAGCAAATGGAAGCGCGGTTAAATCGTTACAAAATTACTACGGTAGAGCAATTATACGCAGCTAATCGTCAGCAACTGCAGGCTGCGTGGGGCAACATAGAAGGCGAGCGTATGTATGACAAGTTGCGTGGCTTAGAACCTTATTACGTTAAAAATGTACGCAGTAGTTTAGGGCACTCTCATGTGTTGCCACCTGAGCAACGTAACGAAGTAGGCGCAAAGGCAGTGATACATCGCTTGTTACAAAAGGCCTGTGTACGTATGCGTAGTTACAATTTATTGGCCAGCAGAATCAGTATCAAGGTTAAGTTTAGAGATAGTGCTGAATATAAAGCGCTACCAGGCTGGGGTATGGAAAGTGCTATTTCACCAACGGATAGCACCTTACGTTTAATTGAGGCGCTCGAAGCATTTTGGTTGCATTATCCAAAAGCTATGCATCAACCTTTCTCTGTAGGAATATCATTTTCTGGTTTAGTGACAGCTGAAGAGGTGGCAAGAGATTTGTTTCAAATAGAACCCATTGAAAATGAGAGGAAACTCAATAATGCGATTGATACGCTCAATTTAAGATTTGGTAAAAATACTATTTATTTTGGGGGAGCACATCAGGCGTTAAAAGATGCGCCTATGCGTATAGCATTTAATCATATTCCTGATTTAGTGGTAGAGGGGGATGAGGACGCTTAAAAAATATTCTTTATGCCAGTTAAAACTTAGCACCACGAAGGTTACAGACTTTTGTGGCTGGATTTTCAGCAGACATCATATCAATCTGGCTTAATTTCATGGTGATGGCGCAATCTACACACTTACCTTTAGATTCATCGTAACCAATAATCGCCTCTAAACCTTTGACGTTGGTCATAATCGTTTCATCTAAAACGGCTTCACCCATTTTTGCGCCAGTAATATCAGCGCCTGTTAAATCAGCTTTACTAAAGTCCGCACGGAATAAATCAGTGTTACGTAAGTTGGCATTTCTAAAATCGGCAAATTTGAAGTTTGAGCGATTGATGTCTGCTCCTTCAAAGTTGCTGTTGGAAAATTTACCGCCAATAGCATCAAAGCGCATTGCACCCATAGGTTGGTTGCCAATATCCAACCCAAAGCGGCCTTTTGCAATGGTCGCTTCACTCATATTCACATTGCCTAAAGTCCCTATCATACGGGCGTTAGTGAGGTTGGCGCCCTGAAAATTAGTTTTATCAAAAATCGCCTGAAAAATTGTAGCGTTAGCGAGGTTAGCATTGCTTAAGTCAGCATTTTCAAGTCGCGCTAGATTTAAGTAAGCCCCTTGTAGATTAGCGCCTGTTAATTTAGCTCCCATCAATTCCGCGCCAAAAAAACTAATATTTTGCATATTACAATGGCTTAAATTCATACCATTGAAAACCAAGTAGCCAGCGTCTTTGTTGCTTAAGTCACAAGTTTTGCTGTTAATTTGTTTAAGTGCATCAGCTTGGCTGATTTTCTCACGAGTAGGATCAACATTTTTAGCGTAAAAGGCATTGGCTTTATTGATGATGTTATCGGGTGTAAGTATAAATGTCTCGCGTGAAGCTTTACTGCCAAAACAGTAGGTTTTGTTTTTGTAGAGTTCATTAATTTCGCACTTAGTTTGAATCATCACCCCATCAGATAAGCCAGTTGTGCAGTGATCACCAAGCTCGCCAGCAAATGTGAGATTGGCTAAAATTAAGCCAAGAACTAAGATTAACTGCCTAATTATATTCATAATCTCTCTCCAAAGTACCGCATCGTTATTAAATAACTAAGCACATTATTTTAGATAAATGATAGGTAAACGATATCTGATATTACTGCGATGTGCAATGCTTATTTGGCAAGCCTGAGCCAAATATTATTAAAAAATTATTACATATGGTTAACAATTATTCCGTATTCCTAATTGGACTTAGTCGCGTTAAGTGACTATCTGCAAAATAAATCGCAGAGATTGAAATTAAAAATCAATCTATCGCGCTAATAATCAGCGTAACCAAAATCTAGAATTTTTAGGTTAGAACAATAGGAGAAGTAAATTGAATATTCCAAAAAAGATGCAATTTAAAATGCTAATGCCAACTTTATTGATAGCAGTTTTTGCTGCGCCTGCCATGGCTGGTGATCAATATAGCGATACCGCTCGTGTACTTTCTGCAACCCCACAAACTGAACGTGTGAATATGCCACGTCAAGAATGCCGTACCGAGTATCAACAGCAAACTTATAGCAATGGGTCTAACAATTCTATTGCTGGTGCTGTCATTGGAGGTATTGCAGGTGGCTTGCTAGGCAATACGATAGGTAAAGGTAATGGTCGTGTAGCTGCGGCAGCAGTAGGTGCTGGTGTTGGGGCGTTGGCTGGCAATAGTATAGGTAATAATCAAAATGGCGCTAGTACCAGGTCTGTTCCAGTTCAAAGCTGTTATCAAGTAGATAATTGGCAAGCAGTGAACAGTGGCTATTTAGTCACTTATGAATATAACGGTAGAACCTATACAACCGTCACGAATAGTCACCCTGGCACGTATATTGATGTGAATGTTGTCATAGTGCCGCGTAGCCGTATGGTGCCACCGGTTAGCTATTTAGAGCCGATTAGATATAGTAACCAAGAGCATCGTGATCGTGATGATCATCGTGCATGGGGTAATCGCCACGATGATGATGACCGCCGTGGGGAGCAGTACGGAGAACGTCGTTACTACTAGCTATTGAATTGGGTGATAGCGCGTAATCTCAAAACCTCAGTGTCTGCTAAGGCTACTGGGGTTTTTATATATTAATACCGCTATTATGTCTCTGATGCACAAAGTTATATAAATTAATAAGATAAGATTCAGACCTGCCCTATAGCTTCCATTTAAGGACTCACTTTAATACAATGAAAAAATTTACGGTGCTATTATCGTTTTTATATTCACTTATTACATCAAATTCCGTTATGGCTATTGAAGAACCAAAATTTATTCTCATTGAAAAAGAAAACTCTTTTGAACTTCGTTCGTACCAACCTAAAATCATTGCTGAAGTTCGGGTTGATGGTGATATGAGTGAGTCGTCTAGCAATGGTTTTAGATTAATTGCCGACTACATATTTGGAAACAATACTTCCCAGTCAGGAAAAAGTGTAAAAATTGCTATGACTGCACCAGTATCAGTTAGAGAAGAATCTAAAAAAATATCAATGACTGCCCCCGTAGGTATTCAGAAAGTTATGAATGGCTGGAAGGTTTATTTTGTGATGCCAAGTCAATACACCTTAGACACGCTTCCCACTCCCAATAACGCCCAAGTAAGTATAAAACAAGTACCTGCAAAGAGATTTGCAGTTATTAGGTTCTCTGGTTTTGTAGACGAAGATAAGATGGGTCAGAAAGT
>CANNEG010000019.1:0-22145 GCA_947503455.1 Betaproteobacteria bacterium | reverse complement strand
TTTGGTCGTAAGCTTTAGCTTCACCGCCGAATTTTTTTGACAAGATTGTTGTAATCGCTGCCGTTAATGTTGTCTTACCATGATCCACGTGGCCAATTGTACCTACGTTGACGTGCGGCTTGGTCCGCTCAAATTTACCTTTTGCCATTGCTTCAGTCCTTTACAAAATTTTATTAACTATAAGTTTTATTAGAATTAATAAAACTTGTACAAATTAAAGTGATACTTCTATTCTATTTAACAACTTTAAAACTAGTCATGGTGCCCATGGCGGGAATCGGACCCGCGACCTCTCCCTTACCAAGGGAGTGCTCTACCACTGAGCCACATGGGCGCTAATTATTCATAACACGTATTGCAAATGCACCTTGCAAACTCGCGCTTGGAGCGGGCGACGAGACTCGAACTCGCGACATTCAGTTTGGAAAACTGAAGCTCTACCAGCTGAGCTACACCCGCGTACCCATCTAAACCAACGCCAACAGGCTCTAACTATTACAATTACATACTTCTGTGTATTAAAAACTTTGGTGGAGGGGGAAGGATTCGAACCTTCGTACTCTGAGAGAACGGATTTACAGTCCGTCGCCTTTAACCACTCGGCCACCCCTCCAAACCGAACCCGCGATTATGCTGAAAATTTGACTTGCTGTCAAATGTATAAAAGGGTAAATGTTTAAGAATTTGGTGCCGGATGTCGGAATCGAACTGACGACCTTCGCATTACAAGTGCGCTGCTCTACCAACTGAGCTAATCCGGCGTTTATTTGAGTTGCGTATTATACTGATATTTTGAAAAAAGTTAAGCTACTTTACGATAGTTAACGTAGGTTTTTTATTATTTGCCTGTTTTGCGTGGTCGGATGCAAGTTCGGACTCTGAAACGCTCGCATCTTTTAACTCAGATACTGGCAATAATGCTTCAACTTCAAAAAACATGCCTTGACCAGTTTCGCGAGCAAAAATACCTTTTACTGCGCTCATTGGTACATACAGATTTTGAGATACGCCACCAAATCGTGCTGAAAAAGTGATCACCTCATTATCAATATGCAAGTCTTTAGTGGCCGTGTAGTTAAGATTAAGTACAATCTCACCTTCTTTTACATAAGCCATCGGCACTCGCGTTTGACTATTCACAGCAACTAATAGGTGTGGCGTGCAGGCATTGTCTACGCACCATTCGTGAATCGCGCGTACCATGTAGGGCTTTGTTGAAGTGAATTCTGTCATTTGATTACACGCGCTCTGATGCACAAGCAATGAATGCAATACAGCAACCATTGCTTGCAACTTATTACTTACGCATCACTTTTTCTGAAGGTGTCATGGCTTCAGCATACAAAGGTCTTGAGAATAAACGTTCTGCATACTTCAGTATTGGCGCCGCTTGGTTTTGCAAGACGATCCCATAGTGATCCAAACGCCATAGTAATGGGGTTACTGCAACATCCAACATCGAATAATCATCACCCAGTAAGTAATTTTGCTTGCCAAAAATAGGCACTAATTGGGTTAAGTTATCACGAATGGTAATGCGTGCTTTATCGGCTTTCTCATCATCTCCAGACTCAATGTCTTTAATATGATCAAATAATTCTTTTTCAAAATTATATAAAAACAATCTAGCCCGTGCACGCATTACTGGATCAGGTGGCATCAACTGTGGATGAGGAAAGCGCTCATCAATATATTCATTGATAATATTAGCTTCTGACAATACCAAATCACGCTCAACTAGAACAGGCACTTGGTTGTATGGGTTAATCACAGCTAAATCTTCTGGTTTATTTGCAAGGTCAACATCAATGACTTGAAAGTCCATGCCTTTTTCAAATAAAACAATTCGGCAACGGTGGCTGTAGGGATCAGTTGTCCCTGAGTATAAGGTCATCATATTAATGTATATCTTTCCAATAAGTTTTTTTGAGTTTGTAAGTGAGTACTAACAACACGCCTAAAAATAGCAATACAAACCAACCCAAATGATTGCGCTGTTGTTTTGCAGGTTCGGCCATATATGCCAAAAAATTCGTTAAATCTCCAGCCAATATATCGTACTCAGCAACCGATAATTTGCCTGGCTTGCTAAGCTCCAAGTGGTGAGTTTCATGATTCATTGTTTGCTCGCCTTGTAGCTCATATAACACATGCGGCATCGACACCTTACAGGTGACTGGATCAAACACACAATTAGACCAGCCAGTAGGACTAGCATCATCACGATAGAAACTTCGCATGTAGCTATATACCCAATCAGCACCGCGAGCACGCACTTCTACAGACAAATCTGGTGGCGCTACACCAAACCATTTCTTTGCGTCGGCTGGATTAATGGCGACCTTCATTGTGTCGCCAATTTTATCGCCTGCAAATAACAAATTATCCGTAATCTGTTTTTCAGTTAAGCCTATCTCTAATAATCGGTTGTACCGCATGTAATTAGCACTATGGCAATTTAAACAGTTATTCACAAAAGTACGTGCGCCACGCTGTAAGGATTCGTGATTAGAAGCATCTATTGGCGCTTTATCCAAATGCGCACCTACATTAGCAAGCGCACTTAGAGGCAACATAAAGCAAGGTAAGAGCGCTAATGCGAATAAAGCTTTTTTAATTATATTTGTAATTTTCATGATGCTTACCCTGTCACCCTTTCTGGTACTGCTAATGTCTTATCTTTTTTGGTGTACCAAGGCATGAGTGCAAAAAATGCAAAATAAATAATCATAAAAATACGTGCTACCACAGTTGCACGTTCCGCATTACCCAACCATGCCCCAAATTGACCCCACACGTTTGAAGGCTCAGTACCTAAATAACCAAGCACCACAAAACTCACCACAAAGGCAGTCAGCCATTTTTTATATAATGTGCCACGATAGCGTATTGACTTTACAGGACTTTTGTCTAGCCATGGCAACAAAGCAAACACCATTACAGACAGCCCCATAGCAACAACTCCAGGAAAGAGTGAAGGCGGGATGCCTAGCATACTGATGCCTGGAAATGGTGGCACCGCACGCAAAATTGAATAGTACGGCGTAAAATACCATACTGGGGCAATATGAGCGGGCGTTACTAATGGATTAGCAGGCACAAAGTTATTGGCCTCTAAGAAATACCCACCCATTTCTGGCGCAAAGAAAACAACCGTCGAAAAAACCATTAAAAATACAACCGTACCTACAATATCCTTTACTGTGTAGTAAGGATGAAATGGGATGCCGTCTAGTGGAATGCCAGTTTTTTTATCTTTTAGTTTTTTGATTTCTATCCCGTCAGGATTGTTTGAACCGACTTCATGCAGCGCAATAATATGTGCAGCTACCAACCCGACCAATACAAACGGCAATGCAATTACATGGAAAGCAAAAAATCGATTTAACGTTGCATCTGACACTAGGTAATCACCGCGCAACCATTCAGAAACGTCTGGCCCAATGAATGGTATCGCTGAAAATAGATTAACAATAACCTGCGCACCCCAATAAGACATTTGACCCCATGGCAATAAATAGCCAAAAAACGCCTCACCCATTAAACATAAAAATATAGCTACGCCAAATAGCCAAATTAATTCTCTCGGGTTACGATAAGATCCGTAAATAATGCCACGGAACATATGCAAATAAACCACAACAAAAAACATTGAGGCTCCGGTAGAGTGCATATAACGAATGAGCCATCCCCAAGGCACATCTCGCATGATGTACTCAACCGAAGCAAACGCCAAATTAGCATCTGGCTTGTAATGCATGGTTAAGAAAATGCCGGTTACGATTTGCAGCACCAACACCAATAAAGATAGCGAGCCAAAGAAGTACCAAAAATTGAAATTTTTTGGCGCGTAATATTCAGTCAAATGCGCTTTAATGTTACTGGTTAGCGGAAATCTTTCATCCACCCATGCCAATCCACAATTAAATACGTTTGCCAACACTGATTTATTCTTTTCTAACACGGTTTTGTTTGTCATGACTAAGCCTTATCTTCAGTATCAACACCAATAAGCAAGGTATTTTCAGTTAAATATTTATGAGGCGGCACCACTAAATTGACTGGGGCTGGCGAACCCTTAAACACTCGGCCAGCTAAATCAAATTTAGAGCCGTGACATGGGCAAAAGAAACCTCCAGACCAATTGTCACCCATATCACCTTTTGGCTGCAGCTTAGCAGATGGTGAGCAACCCAAATGCGTACAAATACCGACCACAACCGCTAAATTAGACTTGATAGAGCGATCCTTATTTTTACAGTATCCTGGTTGCTGTGAAGTAACTTCGCAATCTGGATCGATAAGCTGATCATTGTGTTTTGGCAACTCATCTGTCATCTCATTAGTACGATTAATAATCCATACAGGTTTACCGCGCCATTCAACTGTAATCATTGATCCAGCCGCTATCTTAGACACATCAACTTCTACTGGCGCACCTGCTGCCTTAGCTCGCTCGCTCGGCGTCATACTCAATACAAACGGCACTGCCGCTGCGGCACACCCAAGCACGCCTACGCTTGACGAGGCTATTAAAAAATTACGCTTTTCTAAATCCACCTGCGAAGCTTGATCTAATTGTGAACTCGCCTGATGTCCGTCACTATGGTTGTCTGACATGTTTTCCTCATTAACTAAGTAGGATTAGTCGAATATGACACTTCACCTTTTAGGTGATTGCATCATTAATTACATAAAAACTTACTTTAAAAACTTAACGCTTAAGGCGCAATGCATTAATATGCTGAGTGCTACAAAACTCTATACATTGGCATGTATAGAGCGAGGCATTATACAATTTTTTGCTAAAGAATTAAAGATATATTTCATAAGTATATGAAATAAAACGATTAAACAGAATTGTTGATGTCAATAAATTCATGGCTTATATTGAATTTGTCGGCCAAATGCTCGCCTAAGGCTTGTATACCATAACGTTCTGTTACATGATGTCCTGCAGAAATGTATGACACACCAGATTCAACAGATTGATGCGTTGTTTGTTCTGATATTTCCCCACTTATAAATACATCGACACCTAGTTCAATCGCTATATCAATATACCCTTGCGCTGCGCCTGTGCACCAAGCTATATTGCTAACGATTTTTTCTAAATCACCAATAATTAATGGTGTTCGCTGCAATGCCAGTTCAAGTTGTGTAGCAAACTCTTTTAGCTTCATTGGTTGAGTTAAGGTGCCATAACTAACAATATTAGATTCTCCTGCAAACCCCATCGGCACAATATTCAGTTTACGAGCCAACTGTACGTTATTACCTAATTCAGGGTGCACATCTAGAGGCAAATGATATGCCATTAAATTCAAATCGTTTTTTAATAGAAATGCAAGCCTATTGCGCTTAATGCCAACAATTCGAGCATCCTCATTGCGCCAAAAATAACCATGATGAACTAATATTAAATCCGCACTTGCTTGCTTTGCGGCCTCTAAGAGTGCCATGCTTGCTGTGACGCCAGTCACAATTTTGCGCACCTCCGATTTACCCTCAACCTGCAGCCCATTCGGACAATAATCTTTGAAACACTCAGCTTGCATCAGCGCCTGAGTATAAAGAAGTAGCTCCTTGAGTTTTACCATTTTTACAACCTTTTTAGCCATGCCATCTTGAATATTAGCTACAATAGCCTGATATTACATTGCGAACCCATAATACTCAAATTAACAGTGTCTTAACAATCTACTTATACAATCTTAATTTTTAATTATTGCAAGCTTCAACCACAAATCCAAACTTCAGCATAATGAATAAACAAGCATATCAAAAACTATGGCTCATTTTTGCGCAAACTGTCACAGTATGCTTAGCATTAATTTTTGTGCTCCGACTACTTTTCCCAAATTTACTCGAAGGCACACTCACCAAAAAGCTAAGTGCTGTGGTTGTTAAGTACGCCGAGCCCAGCTTAAATATCAGCCTAGCAGGCTCCTATAGCCCAGCTGTCAAAAAAGCGATGCCGACTGTAGTGAATATTTTCACTAGTAAAAAAGCGGTAGATAACCCCCATCAAAAATATTCAGATGACCCTACTTTTCGTCAGTTCTTTGGGGATCAATCAGATGAGCAAGATGCGCAATCTCAACCAGAAAACAGCTTAGGATCAGGCGTTATCGTCAGTGAGCAGGGCTTGATTCTAACGAACAATCACGTAATAGCCACCGCTGATGAAATTGAAATTGCACTTTCAGATGGCCGTAAAATGTCTGCCAAAGTTGTTGGCACTGACCCAGAAACAGATTTGGCACTCATTAAAATTGAAGCGGATAATTTACCTGCAATCACATTTGCCAGCTCAGAAAAACTCAATGTAGGGGATGTAGTTTTAGCGATTGGCAACCCTTTTGGGGTTGGACAAACTGTGACACAAGGTATCATTAGTGCATTAGGGCGTAATCATTTAGGCATTAACACTTTTGAAAACTTCATTCAAACAGATGCATCCATTAACCCAGGTAATTCAGGGGGTGCACTGATTGATACCGAAGGCAATTTAGTGGGTATCAACAGCGCTATTTACTCACGCAGCGGCGGCTCTATGGGTATAGGATTTGCTATTCCCGCGACATTAGCTCACCAAGTGATGGATCAAATTGCGATCCATGGAAATGTCACTCGCGGCTGGATAGGCATCGAGGCTCAGGATATTACGCCCGAGCTTGCCGAATCATTCAAACTTAAGCTAGTTCAAGGGGCCTTAGTTGCTGGCGTAATGCGTGGAGGCCCTGCTGATAGAGCAGGCCTACGTGCCGGGGATATATTGTTAACTATTGAAAATAAACCAATATCTGATACAGGCAGCATGCTAAATTTAATTGCTGCGCTAATACCCAATCAAAAAGCTACGCTTAAAATTGCGAGGGCTGAACAAACAATCAATGTAGTAGTGTTAATTGGTAGACGACCAAAGCCAGTATCAACCAAATAACATAGGTTTAAGCGCTACAATGTTGGCGGAAAAATGGTGAAGTCTGACTTTCGTTTAGTAAACATCGCTACAATAATACCAAGTTCATACAATAGCCACATAGGCACTGCCAACATAAACTGAGAAATGATGTCTGGCGGTGTAAATATTGCGCCAATGATAAACGCACCAACAATGACATAGCCTCGCACCTCTTTAAGCTGAGACACGGACAGCCAACCAAACCGCACAATCATCACCACAGCAATAGGTACTTGGAAGGCTAAACCAAAGGCAAAAAATAATGTCATTACAAAATCTAGATAATTGCCAATATCAGTCATCACCGCTACACCTACTGGGGCAGTCCCCACAATAAACCCAAATACCACTGGGAACACTAAAAAATAGGCGAAGGCCATTCCAGTAATAAATAATAAACAGCTAGCCAAAATCATTGGGATCATGAATTTTTTTTCATGTGAATATAGCCCGGGCGCTACAAATGCCCATACTTGGTACATTGAGTGTGGTAAAGAGACGATGAAAGCAGCCATCATAGCCACTTTCATCGGAACAAAAAATGGTGTAGTCACAGCCGTAGCAATCATTTGTCCGTCCACCGGAAGCTTACTCAATAATGGGGCAGCAAGCAGTGCATATATCTTATTGGCAAATGGGAAAAATGCGATGAACACAACCATAAAACCAGCCACAATGCGCAACAATCGATTGCGTAATTCAATTAAATGGGAAATGAAATTTTCAGTTGGTGTCACTAGATTTATTTAAACTTTATTTTTGACTTCTTTAGACATATCTTTATCTTGCGGATTCGGCTCTTGAAAATTCAATTCTTGCGTCAGCTCATCCGTTTTTCGTTGAAAGTTAACTTGCGTTTTAGTCGCCGTTTCTTTAATTTCTTGCTGTAGTTGCTGCAACTCTTGAAAACGAACTTCACGATTTACTTCTTCTTTAACTTGCGCCACATATCTTTGCATGCGACCGGCGAGAGCCCCGAGCGTACGCGCAACTTTAGGCAGCTTCTCAGGGCCAATGACAATCAATGCCACTACAGCAATGACTATCAGCTCAGAGAAAGATACATCAAACACTTAAGTTTTGCTTTATAGCAAACTATTTAACTACTGTTTTTTTAACAGCAGGTTTTTTAGTCACAGGCTTTTTAACTACCGGCTTTTTTGCAGGCGCGCTTTTTGCTACTGAACTAGTTGTAGATTTGGCTTTAGCGGGTACTCGTTTTTTTGGTATCGCCTTTACTACAGGCACTTCAACTGAGCTCACATTTGAAGTTATTTCTTTAAGCTCGACAACCTCGCCATTTTTACCTTCAGCCATTGCATCTTTAAAGCTTTTTACTGCGCCACCCACATCGCTACCGAGATTACGTAGTTTTTTAGTACCAAATATCAGCACCACAATAATTAATACAATCAACCAATGCCAAATACTAAATGAACCCATGATAATTCTCCTGGAATATAAGGTTAAACTTTAGGAAACTTTCCACCACCACCCATCACATGAATGTGAATATGAAACACTTCTTGCCCACCCTCTGCGCCGGTATTAATGAGCGTTTTAAAGCCCGCTAGCCCCTGCTCTTTTGCAAGTTTAGGTGCAAGCAATAACATCTTACCTAACAATGACTGGTGTTGGGTTTCGCAGCTAGCCAAACTTTCGATATGTAGTTTTGGCACAATCAAAAAATGTACCCTAGCAGAAGGGTTAACGTCATGAAATGCAATGACATCTTCATCTTCATAGATTTTTTTAGACGGGATTATGCCGTTCACAATTTTACAGAAAATGCAGTCCACACTCATTTCTCTGCACTTTTTTCAAATCTAGACGCCTTCTCTGCAATACCAGAAAGTCCTTCACGTCTTGCTAATTCATCCAATACATCTTGTGGTTTTAAGTCTGCCTGAGCCAACATCACTAGTGTATGAAACCAAAGATCAGCTGTTTCGTAAATTAAATGTTGTTTATCCGCATTTTTAGCCGCTAGAATAGTTTCCGTGGCTTCTTCTCCAACTTTTTTCAGAATACTATCCATGCCTTTGGCATACAATTTAGCCACATAAGAAGTCTCTGGGTCAGCACCCTTACGTTGCTCTAACAATTCAGCTAAGCGATTTAGTATGTCATTCATATTTTTATGCTTCAGCCTAATAAATATCTTTTGGATTTTTAATAATGGGTTGATCTATTACCCAAGCTTCATTTTCCAGTGTCTTAAAAAAACAATTATGGCGGCCTGTATGGCAGGCAATACCGCCTATCTGCTGCACCTTAATTAACAAGACATCTTCATCACAATCAAGGCGAATTTCACGTACGTGCTGGACATGCCCAGACTCTTCGCCTTTACGCCACAACTTATTGCGTGAACGTGACCAATACACTGCTTGTTTAGTCTCACATGTCAATTGCAACGCTTCAGGGTTCATCCATGCAAACATCAATATGGTGCCAGTATCGAATTCTTGTGCTATCACTGGCACCAAACCGTTACTATCCCAGCGAACTTCATCTAGCCAGCTCATAGTCTAACTTCTATGCCATGCTGTGCCATATACGCTTTAGCTTGTTTAACCGTATATTCGCCATAGTGAAAAATACTGGCTGCCAACACTGCATCAGCGCCTCCTATTTTTACACCATCGACCAAGTGCTGCAAGTTACCCACGCCACCAGAAGCAATAATCGGCACCTCGACAGCATCTGAAATCGCTCGATTTAATGGGTTATTAAACCCAATTTTAGTCCCGTCACGATCCATACTTGTTACCAATAATTCTCCTGCCCCTAAGCTAGCCATGTACGTAGCCCACTTAACAGCATCTAAGCCAGTGGCTTTACGTCCACCATGCGTGAACACTTCCCACTCAAATGGTTGATTGTCTACCTTTTTAGCATCTATGGCTACTACGATACATTGCGAACCAAATCGACTCGCAGCATCTGCCACCATCTGAGGATTTAAAACTGCAGTCGTGTTAACGCTTACTTTATCAGCACCTGCATTAAGTAGTCGACGAACATCCTCAACCTCACGCACGCCGCCACCAACCGTCAAGGGGATAAATACTTGCGAAGCTACTTGTTCAATAATATGAAGAATTAAGCCTCTATTATCTGAGCTTGCTGTAATATCTAAGAAAGTGAGCTCATCAGCACCTTGGTCGTCATATCGTTTAGCAATCTCTACTGGATCGCCAGCATCTCTAAGTTCGAGAAAATTAATGCCTTTAACTACCCGCCCATCGGTCACATCTAAGCAAGGAATGATGCGTTTAGCGAGCACTTAATTCGTCCGCAAGTTTTTGTGCGGCTGTAAAATCCAAAGTACCTTCGTAAATTGCACGGCCTGTAATGGTGCCAATAATGCCCTCAGAAGCAACCGCGCAAAGTTTGCGTACATCATCTAAATTTGTTACCCCGCCAGAAGCAATCACTGGAATGGTTAATGCTTGTGCTAATGCAACTGTCGCCTCAATATTCACGCCAGTTAGCATACCATCACGGCCTATATCGGTATATACAATTGAACTGACCCCGTAATCTTCGAATTTTTTTGCTAGATCAATGACATCATGCCCAGTAAGTTTAGACCATCCATCTACCGCAACCTTGCCATCTTTAGCATCTAGTCCCACGATAATTTGACCAGGGAATGCATCGCAAGCTTCATGTAAAAAGCCAGGGCTTTTAACAGCTGCGGTACCAATGATTACATAATCAATGCCGTTATCTAAATAACGCTCTATAGTTTCTAAATCACGAATACCACCACCCAACTGAATAGGAATATCACCCCTAACCGCCTTAACAATAGATTTAATGGCGGATTCATTCACGGGCTTACCGGCAAAAGCTCCATTTAAATCCACTAAATGCAAACGTTTACCACCACGGTCGACCCAATGGCGAGCCATAGCACCTGGATCTTCGGAAAACACCGTAGATTCTTCCATTAAACCTTGTTTTAGTCTGACACATTGGCCATCTTTGAGATCAATTGCTGGGATAATTAACATAGTAGTATTAGATTATAATTAAAATTTGTTGAATCAATTTATAGATTAATAACGAGAGGTTACACTTAATTCTTAAGGCGTCCAGTTTACAAAATTGCTTAACATTTGCAAACCGGCACTTGCACTTTTTTCAGGATGAAATTGCACTGCAAATAGATTATCTTTTGCAATTGCACTGGTAAAGCGATTTGGATACTCACTAAACCCTGCCGTCATCTGCTCATCATCCGGCTTAACATAATAGCTATGTACATAATAAAAACGTGCGCCATCTTCAATGCCTTGCCATAAAGCGTGCGGCTTGGTAGCGTTAGTTTCATGATGATGGATTTGATACACTTGATTCCAGCCCATATGTGGAACTTTAAGTTTTTCGCCACTGCTACTCTTCATATCAACTGCAGTAAAACGCTTTACATTACCCTTAAACAAACCTAACCCTGCGGAGTCACCCTCCTCAGAGTGCTCAAATAACATTTGCAGCCCGATACAAATACCTAAAAATGGCTTATTTTTCGCTGCAGATAACACCACTTGCCTCAATCCACGCGCATCCAACTCACGAATACAATCTGGCATTGCACCTTGCCCAGGAAAAACAATTCTTTCTGCGTTAGCTATTTCATCGGGGTTATTGGTAACCAATATGGTTTTTTGAGGTGCAACATGCTCTAGTGCTTTAGACACTGAGCGCAAATTGCCCATGCCATAATCAACTACTGCGATATCAATTTTTTTCATTCGTCGATCTTAATTAGGTTGCCACACAAACTTTAAGCGTCAACTTTATAAGCTTCCTTTGGTAGATGGCATGATGCCTTCCATGCGCGGATCCATTTCGACAGCCATGCGCAGTGCGCGGCCAAATGCTTTGAAAATCGTTTCAGCCTGATGATGGGCATTGTGACCTTTTAGATTATCGATATGCAATGTGACATTGGCATGATTGACAAATCCTTGAAAAAATTCATGAATCAAATCCACATCAAATTCACCTACAGCGGCACGGGTGAATACACAATCAAACTCTAAACCTGGCCGGCCAGAAACATCTAAAACTACACGTGACAACGCCTCATCGAGTGGTACATAAGCGTATCCGTAACGGCGTATGCCTTTTTTATCCCCTATAGCCTTTGCAAAGGCTATACCGATAGTGATGCCAATATCTTCAACGGTATGGTGTGCATCGATGTGTAAATCGCCCTTAGCATTAACGGCAATGTCCATCATGCCGTGGCGAGCTATCTGATCAAGCATGTGATCTAAAAATCCCAAGCCCGTATTGAATTGAGAAACACCCGTACCATCTAAATTAATGGCAACAGTAATTTTTGTTTCTAAAGTATCTCTTACAACTTCAGCTGATCGCATATTGAATCACTTGATAAAAAGTGTATATAAATTGATATATTGCATTTTAACCTAAACCAGTTGCACTTGGGCCTTTGCGTGAGTCATCTAAACAACTTTTCCAAATTAATCTAAATAACAAAGCCTAGCAAGATATATATCTTTACTAGGCTTTGTATTCGTTAGCTTACGCTAATTACTCTTCGTACTCATCATCTTAGCAAACATGCCGCAAAATGATGTGCTATAAAAGATTAATTATTTAGCAGCTTCAGCAGGTGCAGCTTCTGCAGCTGGTGCAGCCGCTTCAGCAGCAGGTGCTGCATCTGCAGGCGCAGCAACTTCGGCAGCAGGTGCAACTTCAGCTGGAGCTTCAGCAGGTGCTGGTGCTTTATTAAACATAGTGAACAATGCAAACAATACTACTGCAGCGATAATCCATGGAAGGAATTTTTTAACGCCACCAGCACTTGCAGAACCACCATGTGCAATTGCTGTAATTTCAGCAGCAGCAGCAGCAGGATCTGTAGCACCGTAGATAGCAGCACCAGCAACAATAATTGTTGCACCAGCATCTTTAACTTGTTGTGTTGTAGCAGCTTTAACGCCACCAGCAACAGAAATATCAACGCCTAGACCTAAACCAGCTACCATCGCCAAATCATTAAATGGTGTTTGACCTGCAGCTTGTTGATCTAAACCTGTGTGAACGCCAATGATGTGCGCGCCTAATTTAGCCACTTCAATAGTGCGAGTTTTTTTGTCAGCAACGTTGATTAAATCAACTTGTGCTTTTTTACCGTATTTGTTTGCAACATCAATTACGCCTTTGATAGTACCAATGTCGGCAGTACCTAAAACTGTACAGATATCTGCACCAGCTTTGTAGAATGGCTCAGCTTCGTAGAAACCGGCATCCATTGTTTTTAAATCAACTAAAATTTTGTTGTTTGGGAATTTAGCACGTAAAACTTCAAGCAATTTGATACCGTTATGCTTAATGCAAGGTGTACCAATTTCCAAGATATCTACATGTGGAGCAACTTTAGTTGCTAAAGCGACGGTACCGTCAAAATCTAATGAGTCTAATGCCATTTGGGTTTGTGCCATGCTACATCCTCCAACTAAAAAGTAAATCTGAATTAGATTTACTTAAGATTAAAAATACGAATTGAATAGTTTTTTGTGCGCAAAACACACATTGCGCGATAATAACACGCACTTAATGTGAATTTAATATTTTTTTTGTTAATTTGAAAATTTTCACTGCATTTACAGTAATTATATAAACGTATTACAGATTTAAGTCGTTAAGTTAGGCTTTATGAAAGATTTGCTACGCTTCAATCAATAGCTCTGAAAGTGCGCTAATAAGTATTATTGATTGCGCGTCCGTCCCAATCGTGATTCTTATATAGGGAGAAATACGACTTGGCGACTTAAAATGGCGCACGATAATATTTTTCTGCCGAAGTAGCGCGGTTAATTCTGCACCATCTTTAACTTGATGCTTGGCAAAAATAAAGTTTGCGCCTGAAGGCAGTACTGTAAAACCCAGGCTTGTTAAATTATTCACTAGCGTATTGCGTGTAGCCACAACCTTGCTACATGTAGACTGAAAATATGCGTCATCTTGCATCGCCGCGATGGCTCCAGCAGATGCCAGCCTATCAATCGGATACGAATTAAAACTATCTTTCACCCGTGTCAATGCCTCTATTAAATCCGATGAACCTAAAGCATAACCAAGCCGCAAGCCTGCTAAAGAACGTGCTTTGGACAAGGTATGTATCACTAACAAGTTTGGGTAAGTGTTAATTAAATTAACTGCAGACTCTGTACCGAAATCAACATAAGCTTCATCTACCACCACTACTGACTGAGTATTGATTTTTAATAGTTTTTCAATGTTAGTCAATGCTAGCGGTATGCCTGTTGGTGCATTAGGATTGGGGAATATGATGCCCCCATTAGGTAGATCATAATCATCAATATTGATTGTGAAATCTTCTGCCAATGGAATTGCTTGGTACTCAATGTCATATAAACCGCAATATACTGGATAAAAACTATAAGTAATGTCGGGGAACAACAGCGGCCTGCTATGTTTTAAAAGTGCATGAAATACATGTGCCAACACTTCATCTGAGCCATTACCCACAAATACTTGGTTAGCTTTTAGTCCGTGCGTATGAGCAATAGTCGCTTTAAGTAGATCCGAGTTTGGGTCTGGATATAAACGTAGAGATTCACCCACTTCAAGCTTAAGAGCTTCAATCACCTTAGGACTAGGGCCATAAGGATTCTCATTGGTATTTAGCTTAACTAAATTATCTAATTTTGGCTGTTCGCCTGGGATGTAAGGCGTAAGCTTATGTACTACATCACTCCAAAATTTACTCATGCTTTATTAGCTTTTAACCTAAATTCGGCAGACCTAGCGTGCGCCTGCAAGCCTTCACCATAGGCCAAAGTCGCAGCTACCTTCCCTAATGTTTGTGCGCCCTCTTCTGACACCATAATCAAACTGGATCGTTTTTGAAAATCATAAACGCCTAGCGGTGATGAAAAACGTGCTGTACGCGACGTTGGTAAAACATGGTTAGGCCCTGCGCAATAATCACCAAGGGCTTCACAAGTATTGCGTCCCATAAAAATGGCACCTGCATGTTTAATTGTTTTACTAAACGCTAGGGGGTCATCCATTGATAACTCCAAGTGTTCAGGTGCAATGTAATTGCAAATTTCAGCAGCCTCTGCCAGATTACGCACGTGAATCAGTGCACCACGATCAGTCAAAGACTTTCTAATAATATCTTTGCGTGGCATGTCTTCTACTAATTTTTGGATACTAGCACTTACTTTGTCTAAAAAATCAGCGTCCGGGCTTAATAAAATGGCTTGCGCTAATTCATCATGCTCAGCTTGACTAAACAAATCCATCGCCACCCAATCCGGATTGGTTTTGCCATCGCATATAACTAAAATCTCAGATGGGCCGGCCACCATATCAATACCAACCACACCAAATACACGTCGTTTTGCAGCGGCTACATAAGCATTCCCTGGTCCCACCACTTTATCTACCTGCGGAACAGTTTCAGTACCATAAGCCAATGCACCAACCCCTTGTGCACCGCCGATGCAAAATACGCGGTCAACGCCAGAAATTGCTGCTGCAGCCAATACCAACTGATTTCTTTCACCATTTGGCGTAGGCACTACCATAATAAGTTCTTTAACCCCCGCTACTTTAGCGGGAATCGCATTCATTAATACTGAAGAGGGATAAGCCGCTTTGCCCCCCGGGACGTACAATCCCACGCGGTCAAGCGAAGTCACTTGTTGACCAAGCAACGTGCCATCTGCCTCGGTATAGCTCCAAGAACTCATCAACTGCTTTTCATGGTAAATTCGCACGCGATCTGCTGCCACTTGCAACGCCTCACGCTGATTTAACGGCAAATCATTCAAGGCAATGCTTAACTCTTGTTTGGTAATTTCAAGTTCAGTTAAACTGGCTGCGCTAGTTTTATCAAAACGGTTGGTATATTCCAATACAGCAGCATCGCCACGTTTTTTTACATCCTTCAGAATACTGGCTACAACTTCATCTATGCTATCGTCTTGCGCAGTTTCAAAAGCAAGCAAAGCTTTCAAATTCGCGTCAAAATCTATATCCGTAGTAGAAAAACGTCTAATATTTATACTCATCGCCTTAAACCTAATTATCTTAAATTACTTATTTTGAAATTATTTACTTGGACGCAATTGCACTTAAAAAAGCATCCATAATCGGCTGAATTTTTTCTCGATTCAATTTAAGTGAAGCCTGGTTCACTACTAAGCGCGAGCTAATATCACCTACCTCTTCTACCGCCTTGAGCTTATTCGCACGTAAAGTACCGCCGGTACTGACTAAATCGACAATCACATCAGCCAAACCAACTAACGGGCCTAACTCCATAGAACCGTATAATTTGATTAAATCTACGTGCATGCCCTTGGCAGCAAAATGTTCGCGTGCCGTTTTAACATATTTAGTCACCACTTTTAAACGTGCGCCACTACGAATCGATGCAAAGTAATCAAAATCCTCACGTACTGCGACCATCATTTTACATTTTGCAATTTGCAAATCAATTGGCTGATACAGGCCATCACCGCCATGCTCATCCAACACATCTTTACCTGCTATACCTAAATCTGCTGCGCCATATTGCACATAGGTAGGCACGTCCGAAGCTCGAACAATAATCAAACGAACATCTTCACGATTGGTCGCTAGAATAAGCTTACGCGAAGATTCAGGATCCTCCAGCGCATGAATACCTGCTGCGGCTAATAGCGGTGTAGTTTCTTCAAAGATACGGCCTTTTGAGAGTGCGATAGTAATCATTTTTAAACTCGTCTCACATTTGCACCTAGTGCATTTAATTTTGACTCCAAATTCTCATACCCACGATCCAAGTGATAGATACGTTCAATTACGGTCTCTCCACGTGCGACTAAGCCGGATAATACTAAGCTTGCTGACGCGCGTAAGTCCGTTGCCATCACTGTCGCACCATCTAAGAATTCAACACCCTTAACTAGTGCAGTATTACCATCAATACTTATATCTGCGCCCATACGTTGCATTTCTTGTACGTGCATAAAACGGTTTTCAAATATCGTTTCGGTTACTTTTGCTACGCCTTCTGCAACTGTGTTGAGCGCCATAAATTGGGCTTGCATATCAGTTGGGAAAGCAGGATGCGGTGCGGTCCGAATATTCACCGCCTTAAGTTTTCCATCGCTTTTCACCGTAACACTATTGCGATCACTCGTCACTGTAGCGCCTGCTTCGCGCAGTTTTTCAATGACCGCATCCAACAAATCAGCACGAGCGTTAAGCAACTTAACCTCGCCACCCGTCATCGCCACCGCCACCATATAAGTGCCAGCTTCAATGCGATCGCACACGATGTTATGTGTTGTGCCGTTAAGTTTATCGACCCCCACAATCGTAATGACATCAGTACCAGCACCAGAGATATTCGCCCCCATTTTAATGAGCATCTCGGCCAAATCAACCACTTCCGGCTCTTTTGCTGCATTTTCCAACACCGTTGTGCCTTCAGCCAAAGCGGCGGCCATCATCAGATTTTCTGTGCCAGTGACTGTCACCAAATCCATGTAGTAACGCGCACCCTGCAAACGGCGATTTGGCAAGTGTAAGGTACTGGCCTGAATGTAACCATGTGTGATATGTATTGCAGCACCCATGGCTTGCAGGCCTTTGATGTGCAAATCAACTGGACGTGAACCTATCGCACAACCGCCGGGTAGTGATACTCGTGCAGTACCAAAACGCGCCAATAGTGGGCCTAATACTAGGATAGAGGCACGCATAGTTTTAACCATTTCATAAGTGGCTTCAAAAGAAGCAACTTCACTAGCATCCAAACTCACTTCACTGCCATTGCGAGCAATCTTTACGCCCATAATACTCAACAGTTTAATAGTGGTATCGATATCTTTTAACGCGGCAACACCACTGAGCTGTAGTGGCGTTTCAGCCAATAAAGATGCGCATAAAATCGGCAAAGCCGCATTTTTTGCGCCAGAAATAGTGACTTCACCATTGAGACGGTTGCCGCCCTGTATAATTAACTTGTCCAATTATTTAGCCGCATCTAACATAGTTTGAAGTTCACCATTTTCATACATCGCACGCATAATATCCGATCCGCCTACAAATTCGCCATTGATATACAGCTGTGGAATAGTCGGCCAACTGGCATAAACTTTGATGCCTTCACGTATTGCTTGGTCAGCAAGCACATCTACCGCGATATACTTTGCATGACAAGCCTCTAATATTTGAGTCGCCATGTTAGAAAAACCACATTGCGGGAACTTTGGGCTACCTTTCATGTAAAGTACCACTGGGTTGGTGGTCACTGTTTGTTTAATTTGTGCTTGGGCTTCCATTTAAATCTCCATTGCCTAGTATTTCACTTAAATTTAATTGTGGATTATTACCGCGCTAAGACTGGCTAATCCATTGTTCTGGGGTGTAAGTTTTCATTGATAAAGCGTGAATCTCTGCGCGCATTCTATCGCCTAGCGCCGCATATACAAGTTGGTGTTGTTGCACCATACTTTTCCCACTAAAAGCTACGCTCACAATCACCGCTTCAAAATGAGTGCCATCATCACCTAACACCTTGATGTATTCACATTCCAAATGTTGCGTAATATATAACTCTAATTGTTGCGCACTTAACACTTTTACATCACCTTTTTAACTTAACCCACAAGCTTACACTCTTAATTTATATCCAGATTTTAACATTTTTAGTGTAACCAGTGCTAACACTAAGAAAGACGTACCGACAATACACAAACTAATCAATGGTGAAATGTCACCTTGACCAAAAAATCCATACCTAAAACCATCTATCATGTAGAAAAATGGGTTTAGTTGCGAAACTTTTTGCCAAAAAGGCGGTAGCGAATGGATAGAATAAAATACCCCTGACAAAAATGACAAGGGCATGATGATAAAGTTTTGAAATACTGCCATCTGATCAAATCGATCGGCCCATATACCCGCAATAATGCCAAATGTGCCCAACAAAGCACTACCTAATAAAGCAAAAGCAATAATCATCCAAGGATGGATAACATGTATATCCACAACCCACATCGCAACTAAATAAATACATAGCCCAACGACTAAACCGCGAATAATGGCAGCGCATAAAAATGCGAAGAAAAACTCAAAGTGAGTAAGTGGTGTTAGCAATACAAAAATCAGATTACCCATCACTTTGGATTGAATTAAGCTAGAAGAGCTGTTAGCAAAAGCATTTTGCAATATCGACATCATGATAAGCCCTGGTATCAAAAAAGCCGTATAAGGTACATCTTGATACACTTGCACATGTCCAGCCAATACATGTGAAAAAATTAGCAAATACAGTAGCGCTGTAATGACTGGCGCTGCTACCGTTTGAAATCCTACCCGCCAGAAACGTAACATCTCTTTTTTTAACAATGTCCAAGGACCTCGAAATCTTGGACTAATTTTAATGAGGCTAACTTTAGAAGCTTTGGTCATTATTGTTGGCCTACTAATGATAAAAATACGTCTTCTAGGTCCGCCTCATTCAATTGCATATCTATCACTTTAATATTGGCTGTCCGTAAGGCAGATAAAACCAATTCTATTTGTGCCATATCGCTTAATGCAAAGGTGAAAACTCCTTTTTCTTGGCCGCGCAACAGTGAATGTATCTCTGTCGGCAAAAAAACCTCGCCTAAAGTTAATCGCAATTTTTTACCTGCAAATTTATTTAACAAGTTGGCAGTACTATCTAAGGCGACAATTTCACCTTGCTTCATCATGCCAACACGACTGCACAAAGCTTCAGCTTCTTCTAAATAATGTGTAGTCAAAATAATCGTATGGCCGTCTCGGTTAAGCTTTTTAATAAACTCCCACAACATTTGGCGTAACTCAACGTCCACTCCGGCCGTTGGTTCATCTAACACAATGACAGGCGGCTTATGCGCCAATGCTTGGGCAATAAGCGCCCGACGTTTCATCCCACCAGAAAGCTTACGCATATTGGTATGCGCCTTATCAGCCAAACCTAAACCCTCTAGCACTTCATCTACCCAATCATCATTCTCCGGGCCATGCCCAAAGTAACCTGCCTGAAATCGTAACATTTCTCGGACATTAAAAAATGGATCAAACACAAGCTCTTGTGGCACGATACCTAATAATTGACGGGCTTTTTGATATTGGCTCACCACATCAAAACCCATCACAGAAATAGCGCCTGCGCTCGGTTTAATTAAGCCAGCGAGAATGCTAATTAAAGTGGATTTTCCCGCACCATTTGGGCCGAGCAATGCGAAAAATTCACCTTGCTCTATGGTTAAATCAATCCCCTTAAGTGCATGCAAATCGCCAAAATGCTTATGTATATTATTGATTTTAATTGCTGGATTCATTGTATTCTGGCTAAAAATGCAGCCTTCTTAAAGTATATTTGACGTTAAATGAAATACGGCTTGTTCTTCAACAAGCCGTTTGAGGTTACTTCGTTTTAGATTGAAATTACAAAAAAACAATAATCATTCAAACAAGATCAAAACAAAAATATCACTAAGTTTCGCTTAGAGGGACAAATTCCGCCACGCCATAGAGTGCTACCAAACGGCTTAAATTTACAGGTAAATTAACAAAGCTGACTTTGGCCGAGGCTTTAAAAGCACGGCGTTGCCACTCCATCATCAAACTCAGTGCCGCCGTATCAACTTTAGCAACCTCAGCAAAATCCACCACAAATCCATCACCCATACACAATGATTCACTTTTCAACAAAATAACATTCGAATTATCTATCAACACGTCTCCTGAGATGTGCCATTTATTTTGCTGTTGAAAAATATTAAAGGGGGTAATATTAGTCATCTAAACTTAAATCTATTACTTAAGACCCGCGACGGTGTTTTTATCCGCCAGTTTTTTATTCAGACTATCTAATCCATTTTGACGAATTTCATTGCTAAACTGACTGCGATAGTTAGTCACCAAACTCACGCTTTCAATCACTATGTCATAAACCTTCCAGCCTGCCGCACCTTTGACCAAGCTGTAATCTACGGCTATCGGCTGTCCGCCTGATTGTAAAATCTGCGTTTTTACACTGACATTTTTTTCATCCACTTCATACCGCATAGGTTTATATTCAATCACCTGGTCTTTATACTTACTAAGTGCGCTTGAATAAGTACGCAGCAATAAACTGCGAAACTCTTTTTGAAATATAGCTTGCTGTTCAGGCGTTGCTGATTTCCAGTTTTTACCAAGCACCATGCGACAAACACGATCGAAATCAAAATTAGGTAAAATCTTCTCTTCAATTACTGCATATAATTTTTGTTGATTACCCGCCTGGATTTCTCTGTCATTTTTAATGATAGTTAATACATCATCTGCCGTTTGTTTCACCAACACATCTGGTGCTAACTCTGCATTTGCGTTGCCTACACCAACAAATAAGCTTACAAAAAATCCAGAAACTACTAAAAACTTTACAAAAGCCTTCATTTAAATCCTTTTTTCAATTCAGCAATCATTTAAATTAACCGCATACCCTTGCTTTAAAACGCCACATCACCGGTTTCGGTTGACTTGCCACCCTTTAATTCATTAGTTACAGCACTTGGCGCTGTTGTTTTTGCTTCAGATTTAGCGTCCGCTTCAGAGGCCTTACTAAATAAAAACTGACTAATCATTTTTTCTAGCACAATTGCATCTTGCGTTTTTGCAATTTTATCACCATTCTTCAATACCACTTCATCACCCCCTGCTTCAAGCCCAACATATTGCTCGCCTAACAGGCCCGCCGTATAAATATTGGCAAATGTATCTGCAGGAAATGCATAACGTTTATCTATTTTAATGGTTACAACCGCTTCATAATCAGCGCTATTAAAAACGATATTCTCTACACGACCTACTACTACGCCAGCACTTTTTACTGGTGCATTAGGCTTTAAACTACCGACATTTTCAAAAGCAGCCGTGACGCTGTATGTTGCACCAATTTTGCTGGAGGTTAAGTTTCCGACCTTCATAGCAAGCCCTAGCAAAGCTGCAAAGCCTAATGCTACAAAAATACCCACCCATAAATCTATTGTTGTTCTATCCACTTACATTCCCCTCAAATGACATATGCATATCAATGACAGCCTATGCTTTACACAACCATCATAAATGACGTTAAAACAAAATCTAA
>CANNEG010000018.1:0-22489 GCA_947503455.1 Betaproteobacteria bacterium | reverse complement strand
AGGCTCAGTTTCTGATGGTGGGGAAATTCGTACTCTAGACCTTACAAATACGGATACGATTAACGGCGACATTCTGGCTGTCAACAGCACTGCTGATCGTTGGTATGCGTTGTCCACTGCTGGAACTCTTGATGACCGCCTCAACATCAATAGCAACTGGGGGCAGTTGGATAGCACCATCGCCAATACAGGCACCATCAACGGTAGTCTTTACTTCAGTAACGGTACGCATGAGTTGACCAATGAAGAGGGTGCAACCATTACTGACAACATTGATGTAGATCAGCGCGATACTATCTGTAACAATGCGTCAGGCTGCTCTGCTGGGGCTTTGGGCGCCAATACCAAGCAGTTTTCAACGACTAACTTTACCGTGGTTGGCAGTAAAAGCTTCACTTTTGAAAACGCGGGTGATTTTGGCGGTGACATCACCATCCGTACCGCATCTAGCTCAGTGTTAGGCGGTGCAACACCTGTAGCGAGTCATGTTACCTTAATCCCAACCATTACCGGTAGTGGTACAGGCTCTAGCTTAACAGCACCATCTGCAAATATTGCTGGTATGGGTAGTGTGTTAACCATTGATGCTACTGCTGGGGTAGGAACTGTTGCAGTGGCACCAAAAAGCTTAGTAACGTTAAAGGCTGGTGAATATTATAAAGTAGCAGATACTTTAACTTTAACTGGTGGCGCCACAACACCAACTGTAGACAACGAAAATACGCCGTTAGTTAACTGGAATATTGCTACCAGCTCTGGAAAATTAGTGATTGGTGTTGCATCTATAGAGAGTGCAGCTACGGTTGATGGGGTTACGGCACTTAGTGCAGGTGCAATCGATGCCTTAATGACGGCGACAAGCTCAACGATTGGCGGAAGTGTACAAAACTTAACTGTAGCCGAGGACATTGAGCATGCTGGTCAGCAACTACGGCCTGAAGCCAATAATGCTTCTACTCAAGCGGCTATGGCGGCGGCTAACCAAGTGTCATCGGTGATTGGTGCACATCAAGAAGCAGTGCGTACCGCTAGCAATGGTAATAGCGGTGTTTCTACCGGTGAAACTGCGCAAGGTGCAGGTTTTTGGATGCAAGGGTTTGGCTTTAAAGGTGAACAAAAAGAACGTGGTGGCGTAGACGGTTACACTGCTGATACTGGCGGTTTTGTATTAGGCGGTGATAAGACTATTGGTAACGGTGATGTGCGTGTTGGTGCTGCATTTGCTTATGCGTCAACGGGCATTAACGGTGAGGGTGTAACAACTGCTAATAGAACCGATATTGATAGCTACCAAGGTACGGTATATGGTTCATATGACGCAGGGGCATGGTATGTAGATGCAGCACTCGGTTATGGCCAACATCAATACGATACTAAGCGTTATGTAGCACTAGCGGGCGCTTCTATTACTGGCAAGCACGATGCTAACCAATACCTAGCTAAAGTGGGTGTAGGTTACCCATTGGCATTTGGTAGAGCGACCTTTACGCCATTAGCTTCATTAGCTTATGTGAATTTAGATCAAGATGGCTATACAGAAACAGACCCTACTGCATCTGGTGCGGCGTTAACTGTGGGCAGCACTAAAACAGATTCTCTCCGCTCTGGTTTGGGCGCTAAAGTTTCAGTGCCTTTATCAACAGGTAAGTTAAATACAGCGCTTGAAGCACGTGCAGTTTGGAACCATGAATTTGCTGATACTCAGCAAGATATTGCGTCTAGTTTTGTTGGCGGTACTAGCTTTACGACTAATGGGGTTGCTCAAGCACGCGATTCTGCTAACCTTGGTTTAGGGGTAAGTTTAAATAGTGCTAATGGTCAAACATTATCAGTGAACTATGATGCTGAAGTGAAGAGCGACTATGTAAGCCATACAGCAGCAGTTAAATTTAGATACGATTTCTAATTAATAGCAGTTGTTAGTGTAGTTAGATAAAATATAGCCGAGCGAGTCTCGGCTATATTTTTTATTGCTACCGGTTTTTAGTATTTTTTAGGCTGACAATAATTTGCAACGTTTTATCTGGATAAGTGTTATTTTTTTGGTCGGCTGTGCGACGTTGGATAGGCATGAAAACGCCCAACAGATTGCGCGCAGTGGCGCTTTAACCCCCTCTAGCATTAAGGCAAATGGTTTTGTTCTAACCAGTTATTCACGCCTGCAAGACTTAAATCAACCGATTAATGTTTATATTGAAGGCGATGGCCTAGCTTGGCTGTCACGGCACCAAGCATCGCCGGACCCTACGCCAAAGCAGGCGATGGCTTTATCATTAGCCGCGCTCGACCCAGCTAAAAATGTGGTGTATTTGGCTAGGCCTTGTCAGTTTAATGATTTTAATCAAACACCTTGTGATAGTGCTTATTGGACTAAGCTAAGATATTCAGAAAAAGTGATTGATGCGATGAATCAAGCTTTAGATGTGTTTGTGAGTAAAACAAATCATCAACCAGTAAATTTAATTGGCTATTCTGGTGGGGCAGCAGTGGCAGTTTTGCTAGCGGCAAGGCGCCATGACATTGCTAGCATAAGAACAGTGGCAGGTAATTTAGACCATGCCTATGTAAACCAAATGCATCATGTTGATTTAATGCCTGAATCACTCAATGCTATAGATGCTGTAGCGCATATTCAAGGTATTCCACAACTTCACTTCATTGGCACACATGACAGTGTTATACCTAAAGAGGTTGCCGCACGGTTTGTTCATAAACAAAACGACGCTAAATGTATTGCTGTTATTGAAGTTGAAGCTGACCATCAAAGCAATTGGATTGAGCAATGGACAAGTTTGTTGAAAACTTCATTGCCCTGTAACTATCAGTAATTTATAAGGTAATTAAGATAAACGGTTTCTTCCATATTGAACAACCGCTAAGGGTCGGTAACCACTAAATTCAATGGCTGTCACTGGGGCTTTATGCAAGATAGCTTGCGGATAATGGCCATGAGCGTTCGGTCATTTAATTTAGGCTACTCCAGCTCAATGGATCAAAAGGGCGACTCTGACGCCTGAGTTCATAATAGAGACCATTAGTTTCATTGCCGCCACTGTTACCCACTGAGGCAATGGTATCGCCAGCGCGGACATTATCGCCTACTTGTTTTAATACCGCCTGATTATTGCCATATAAACTCATGTAGCCATCGCCATGGTCTAAAATAATTAGATTGCCAAACCCACGTAACCAGTCGGCAAATACTACGCGGCCGGTTGCGACAGATTTAACTTCCGCACCCTCATTGGCTTTAATAAATAAGCCTTTCCAAGAGATGCCAGAATCTTCACGGCTACTGCCAAATCGGTTGCTAACATCACCGCGCACCGGTAATCTAAGTTTGCCTTTTAGTGCGGAAAAGTTACTTGAATAGCGCTCAGGGCTGGGTTCTGCATTATTGGTGAGGCTTCTCTGGGGGCTGGTTTTACTGGTTTCAGCCGGCTCAGTTGCACTCGGTTTTGATGCATCATCACGTTTAGTGAGAGTTTTTCTGCTGGGTGGTGGTGTATATCGCGCTAAACGTTCTACCAGTTGAGAAAGACGTTTTTCATCACGACTCAACTTTTTAATTTCTACGCGTTGTTGGGTAATTTGTTTAGAAAGTGTTTTAACCACTTTAGATTTAGCCTGTTTCTGATTTTGCAAAACGCGTCGCTCATCCATTTGCTTTTGTTTTAACTCAGCCACTTCTTTAAGTGTCGATGCGGTTTCTTCATTCAGCTTATTGATTTTATTGAGGTTACCTTGCATTTTATTAATTAACTCAGCGCGCGCTTTGGCAATATAAGAGAAGTATTGAACATCACGCGCGATGCCGCCGGGGTGTTCGTTTTGCAGAATTATTTGCGCATAACTTTGTCGACCGTGAATATATTGTTGATAAAGCTGACTGCTAAGCAGTTTTTGCTGTTCATTTAAGGCTTGGTTGGTGGTGATAGAATCAGACGCTAATTTAACCAGTAGCTCTTTATTTTCTTGTTGCTTGTGGTTAATTTCAAACAGCTTTTTATTTGCCTTACTAATGGCGAGTTCACTTTCTTTTAGGGCATCAGCCGCGTCTTTGTGGGCTTCTTGTGAATGGTCTAGCTCTTTTTTCAGTGATTCTAGTTTTTGCTGTACATCACTTAAGCTTTGTTTAGAAGGCTCAGCTTTTTTTATTGCATAGACAAGCGGACTATTCACTAGGAATGCTACTAGCACCGTTATGCAAACAAGGTATTGTTTGTAGTGTGGAAGATTCATGCGTTTAATGACTTTTTAATGCTTAAGGTGAACAAGATTTTTACCTGTCATTTCTGCAGGTTGAGCTACACCCATCATATGTAATAAGGTGGGTGCCAAGTCTGATAATGCGCCATCAGCGACAAGTGTTGCCTCGCGACCTACATAAATGAGTGGTACTTTGTTAGTGGTATGTTGCGTATGTGGTTGGTTGTTTTCAGCGTCAAACATCATTTCTGCATTACCATGGTCGGCCGTAATCAGCACTTCTCCGCCCAAGCTTCGCATGGCGTTAACTACGCGTCCAACGCATATATCTAAAGCTTCAATCGCCTTGATTGCCGCTGCTAAACTGCCTGTATGACCTACCATGTCGCCATTGGCATAGTTGCAAATAATGGCGTTATATTTACCCGATAAAATCGCTTCTTCAAGCCTGTCAGTGAGTTCAAATGCGCTCATTTCAGGTTGCATATCATAGGTGGCGACGGGCGGAGAGGGGACTAGAATTCTGTCTTCTCCAGCAAAGACGGTTTCTTCGCCACCATTAAAAAAGAAAGTGACGTGTGGATACTTTTCAGTTTCTGCAATGCGTAATTGCGTTAAGCCTCGGCTAGATAAATATTCGCCTAAGGTATTTTTAACGGTAAACGGTGCAAATATAGCCGTGGCTTTCTTTTCTTTTACGTCGTGCATCGTCAGCGTGAAATAGCCTGATAACTTCGGCACATGGCGACGGTGAAAGCCATCAAACTCTTCACTTAATAGGGCGTGGGTAAGTTGACGCGCACGATCAGATCTAAAGTTCATATAGACGACTAAATCACCGTCTTCTAAGTGCGTATGCGCTTCGCCCTCTGACCTAATAGCGGTACATTTAACAAACTCATCATTTTCGCCACGTGCATATGCGGCTTGCAGTGCTTGCTCTGCCGTTGAATAGCTAAATTCGCCTATGCCTTCAGTAATGAGTGCGTAAGCGGCTTCCACACGTGGCCAGCGTTTATCGCGATCCATGCTGTAAAAACGACCACTGACAGAAATTATTTTCCCTATGCCTAATACTTTCATTTTAGTCTCAAGCGCAGCCAAATAAGGGGCGGCACTCACCGGCGGTGTATCTCGGCCATCTAAAAAAGCATGTACGTATACTTTTGTTAAACCTAATTTAGCCGCCATTTCAAGCATGGCATGTATGTGTAGGTGATGGCTATGCACACCACCGTCAGATAAAAGTCCAAAAATATGCAAGGCTTTATTATTGTCTTTAAGCTTAAGCAATGCCTCTTTTAAAGCGGCATGTTCAAAAAACTCACCCGTTGCAATGCTGTTATTAATGCGCTCAAAATCTTGAAACACCACTCGTCCAGCACCAATATTGAGATGGCCAACCTCTGAGTTGCCCATTTGCCCATCTGGCAGCCCTACATAATGCTCTGAGGCGTTAATCAGTGTGTGTGGACTGTTTGCCCAAAGTCTGTCTATATTGGGTTTGTGTGCCAGCGCAATGGCGTTATCAGTAGAAGCTTCTCGATAGCCAAAGCCATCTAAAATCAGTAGGCATACGGCAGTAGTATTTGCTGAGGTAGGTTTTAATGGCGCTGACATAATAGATTGCCTTAAAAATTTGTTTGAAGTTTGTGAGCGTAACATGATTATTTTAGCGCATTTACACGTAAAATCGGCTTATAAAATTTGTATGATATGGGGATTGAATTTAGGGGCTAATCACCCCACATTCAGTTAATGAAAAATAGAGAGGAAATTTGTGGAATTTATTAAAAGTAACATCTTGTTAATTGGGTTGGCTTTAGGTTCTGGATTTATGTTGTTATTGCCTTTGCTTAGAAAAGGTGCTGGCGGGGTACCTAATTTAAGTCCTGCAGAGTCGGTGACATTGATTAATCGTTCAAATGCTTTGGTGTTGGATGTACGCGACGATGCCGAGTTTGCTAGTGGTCATATTGCCGATGCTATGCATATTCCAGTGGCTACTTTGGCGGCCCGCTTGGGGGAGTTAAAAAAATATCAAAACAAGACGATTTTGGTGAATTGTCAGCGAGGGATGCGTTCTGCTAAAGCCTGTGATATTTTGCGTGCTGCAGAGTTTAGCCAGCTACATAATTTGCAAGGGGGGTTAGATGCATGGTTAGAGGCTAAATTACCTGTTGTTACTGGCGCTTCGAATAAGGCCGGCGCTAATAGCCCATCAGTCACTAGTAAAGCAAGAAAAAAAGCACCTAAAGCAACAGTTGTTGATGCGGAATTTGTAGAGGCCGCAACTAAAACAGCCGCAGAAAAAGAGGCGCCTTAATGCCCAATATTACAATATATGCCACGGCAGTTTGTCCTTATTGCATTAATGCAGAACGCTTGCTGGCCAGCAAGGGCGTCAAGGAAATTAATAAGATTCGCATTGATTTACACCCTGATAAACGTGACGAAATGATGCAAAGAACTGGCCGTCGTACTGTGCCGCAAATTTACATTGATGACCGCCATATTGGTGGATTTGATGATTTACGAGCGTTAGATTTGGCTGGCGGATTAGATCCCTTATTGGTAAGTTGAAGTCTAGCTAACTAATCTCTGATAAAATGACGTTTTTATCAAGTAGCAACTTATTCATTCACCCTTTTATTTAACTAGAAACTAAAGAAAATCATGGCAAAAGAAGATAACAAAGTAGCAGCAGAAGAACAACCACAGCAAGCTGGTTTTAGCATTGAAAAAATTTATGTTAAAGATGCATCATTAGAAATCCCTAATGCACCACAAATTTTTACTGACCGTACTCAGCCGCAAGTGGGTATTGAATTAAGCAACTTTGCGCAACAGCTTGAAGCGAATGTATTTGAAGTGGCGATTAAAGTAACCGTTACTTCAAAAATAGAAGACAAAACCGTATTCTTGGTTGAAGTGACGCAGGCTGGAATTTTCCAAATCCGTAATGTGCCAGAAGAAAACTTAGAGATGATTGTAGGCATTACTTGCCCTAACATTTTATTCCCTTACGCACGTGAAACCGTTTCTGATTTAGTGGTACGTGCGGGCTTCCAGCCGGTATTATTGAATCCAATTAACTTTGAAGCTTTGTTTGCGCAACAAAAACAACAGCAAGCTGAAGCCGCGGAAGCTGCTGCAAAACATTAGGCTCTATGCCCTTTCTCGGCAAAAAAAATGTTTTAGTGTTATGTTTGGTGCTCATGCCAGTTGTGGCTTTAGCGCTAGACTTTCGCTCAGTGGCTGTGCCTAAAGCCGTGCTTTATGATGCGCCATCCAGTGCGGCTAAAAAAGTGTTGCTGCTTAGTCAAAATTACCCTGTTGAAGTTGTAGTGAACTTGGGTGATTGGCTTAAAGTACGTGATGCACAGGGCAGCCTAAATTGGGTGGAAGCAAAGCAATTGTCTAACAAGCATACGGTCTTAGTGACTGCTAACAAAGCGGAACTGAGGCTGGCAGCCGATGTCACTTCGCCTTTAATCGCCACTATAGACAAAGACGTGTTGTTAGAGGTTGCGGATATAAAACTCAATAATGGTTGGCTTAAGGTCAAGCATAGAGATGGTGTGGCGGGCTATATTTTAACTTCATCCACTTGGGGTTTTGAGTAAGTGTGTGTTCTCAGTAAATATAGAGGTTTAATTACATGGCAAAAATAGCTGTACTAGGTGCTGGCGCTTGGGGTACGGCACTTGCTATGAATATTAGCCAGCGTCACAACGTGTCGTTATGGGCACGTAATGCTGGACATGTGTCTGGTATGCGTAAGGCGCGTGCTAATCCACTTTATTTGGGTGACTTTAAATTTAATGAGCAATTGCAGGTTGAAGATAATTTGCAAACGGCAATTAATGATGCGGATTTAATTTTATCGGTAGTCCCTACCGCAGGTTTTAGATCCATACTTAAAGATATCAAAGCGCTCGGTTGCACATTACCTATTATTTGGGCAAATAAGGGTTTAGAACCACAGTCAGCAAAGTTGCCATACGAGGTTGCTTTGGAGGAGTTGGGTGACCCTCAAATCACAGGTCAGCATTGGGGTGCTTTGTCGGGCCCCAGTTTTGCCGCCGAATTAGTGCGTGGGTTGCCTACAGCAGTGACGGTGGCTGCGACTGATGAAGTATTCTCAAATCAAGCGGCACTGCTGATACATGGCGCTAATTTACGTGTTTATAACAGCACAGATGTAATTGGTGTGTCAGTGGGCGGTGCTGTTAAAAATATCATGGCAATTGCAGCTGGCATTTCAGATGGTATGGGTTTTGGGAACAATGCTCGTGCAGCCATGATTACACGAGGCTTAGCTGAAATGACACGGTTTGGTGTGGCATTAGGTGCAAAACCTGAAACCTTTATGGGTCTGGCTGGCGCTGGAGACCTTATTTTAACTTGTACTGGCCAATACTCAAGAAATAGAGAGGTTGGCTTACAGTTGGCAAGTGGCAAGTCATTGGCTGACATTTTGCAGGGCTTAGGCCACGTGGCGGAAGGTGTAAATACTACCGCTGAAGTGATGCGACGTGCTCATGCAATGCAGGTAGATATGCCAATTACTTACGAGGTGGATCAGGTGTTATCCCACGGTAAAAGTGCCAAAGATGCAGTAGTGGATTTATTAGGACGTGAGCAAAAAGCCGAGGGCTCTTAGCTTAAACCTTATTCTATAAGTTGCTTACTTTTAGA
This sequence comes from Betaproteobacteria bacterium, assembly GCA_947503455.1. Lineage (GTDB taxonomy): Bacteria > Pseudomonadota > Gammaproteobacteria > Burkholderiales > Methylophilaceae > Methylotenera. The sequence goes on along the minus strand of CANNEG010000018.1, from coordinate 13,579 downwards.
TTAAACACCCCCTTCAAAGTCAATCTGCCGCCATGCTTCATACAATAATACTGCCGCCGAGTTAGATAAATTCAAACTCCGACTATTAGCTAGCATAGGTAAACGCAGTCTATGTTCCGCAGTAAACTCATTGCGAATTTCTTCTGACAAGCCACGCGTTTCTGGACCAAAAACAAATACATCATCTTTTTTGAAGTGAATGTCGCTGTGACGTGTACTGCCTTTGGTGGTGATGGCAAATAAGCGTTTTCCAGCCAGTGCAATCTTGCAGTCAGGCCAACTCTCATGCACATGCAGGTTGGCATATTCATGGTAATCTAAACCAGCACGTTTAAGCTGTTTGTCTTCTAGGTTAAAGCCTAGAGGTTTTACTAAGTGTAATTGCGCGCCGGTATTGGCGCATAGGCGAATAATGTTACCGGTATTAGGTGGGATTTCCGGTTCAAATAAAACGATAGTAAACATAAAGACTTAAGATTTAGGTAATGTTCTAGACACGACCCAGCATTCTACATGGGTCGCACCAGCTTGTTTTAATGTTTTAGCTAATTCATTTAAGCTTGCCCCGGTCGTCATCACATCATCCACAATCGCTATGCGCTTGTTTTTGATGTTTTGCTCAACATTTATCTTGAATACTCCTTTAATATTTTTGACGCGTTCTTTCAGTGGCAGACTGGCTTGAGGCGGCGTGAATTTTTGTCGATGTACAGAGGTGTAATCTAATTTTTCAATATGATTTTTCGTTAGTATTTTTGCAATCTCTAGGGCCTGATTAAACCCGCGCTCTTTTAGTCGCAAAGGGTGCATCGGCATTGGGATAATTAAATCTACCCTATACAAAGATATTTTTTTTGATAGCAATTGCCCAAAAAGCTGACTTAAATTGAGCATGCCGCCATATTTATAATGCTGCATCATGGCATTCACAGGGAAGTCGTAAGTGAATAAGCTGTAGGTAGCGTCGAAATACGGGCGCGCATTCAAACAGTTGCCACAGATCGTCCCATTTGATTTTAGCCCGCATTGCTGGCATTGCGGTGAAGTGTGCCAAGGTAAGTCGTTCAAGCATCCATTACACAGCCCCGATTCGTTGCTTTCAAGAGCCGCACACAATAGACAATGTTGTTTAAACAAGCCGTTAAAAAACAAATGATTAAATTTTAATCTAATGTTCAAAGTTTACGCCATTTTTCATTGACAATGTATAATCTTATTATAAATCAAGCTACTAAAAAGGAACTGCACATGCACGAATCCACCACGCCAGCTATCATCAATACGGATAGCCTAAAATCGAGTTTACTCCAATCGTGTGATACTAATACGGTCAATCGTTGGAGTGTTGCGGATATTGTCGCATTATTCGAGTTGCCTTTCAGCGACTTAATGTATCAAGCACAAACCGTGCACCGCGCTCACTTTGATCCAAATGCAGTACAAGTGAGTACTTTGTTGTCGATTAAAACAGGGGGATGTTCTGAAGATTGCGGATATTGTCCGCAAGCAGCGCGGTATCATACTGAAGTTGAAAATGAGCCACTCATGAAGCTTGATGATGTGTTGATTGCCGCACAAGAAGCTAAAGATAATGGCGCCAGCCGATTCTGCATGGGGGCTGCTTGGCGCGGACCAAAACAGCGTGATCTTGAACCGGTTTTAAAAATGATTGCCGAAGTTAAGGCGATGGGTTTGGAAACCTGTGCAACATTAGGGATGTTAAAAGAAGGTCAAGCCGAGCAGCTAAAAGAGGCGGGGCTTGATTATTACAATCATAATTTAGATACTGCACCTGAGTTTTACGGGGAAGTGATTACGACGCGCACTTATCAAGATCGCCTTGAAACATTAGACCGTGTGCGCAATGTCGATATTAATGTGTGTAGCGGTGGGATTATTGGCATGGGTGAGTCGCGTAATCAGCGCGCTGGGTTGTTAGCACAACTCGCGAATATGGAACGTCCGCCTGAAAGTGTGCCTATTAATTTACTCACTCAAGTAGAAGGTACGCCATTGCATGGTACAGATGCGCTAGATCCCATGGAATTTGTACGTACTATTGCGGCGGCACGTATTATCATGCCAACTAGTTATGTACGTTTATCTGCAGGACGTCAAAGTATGCATGAAGGTATTCAATCACTGTGTTTTTTAGCAGGTGCGAATAGTATTTTTTACGGTGAAAAATTGCTAACTACAGCCAATCCTGAAGCTTCGGAAGATAAAAAATTATTCGCCAAACTTGGTATTAATCGTATTTAAAATGCTCGCATCATTACAACTAGCGCTAGATAAACGCAAAGAAGATGGCTTGCTACGCCAGCGTCGATTGCTCGATTCACCACAGGCTGAGCATATTGTTGCGAACAGTCAGTCTTATCTGTCTTTTTGTAGTAATGATTATTTAGGGTTGGCTAATCATCCAAAATTAATTGCCGCTATGCAGCAGGCTGCAGGTAATTCTGGCGTAGGTAGTGGTGCATCAAACTTAATTACTGGGCATCACCGTTACCACGATGATTTAGAAAAACAGTTAGCAAGGTTTGTAGGCTTGCCGTCTGCTTTATTGTTTTCTACCGGCTATATGGCAAATATTGGTGTGCTAGGTGCATTGGTAGGGCGCGGTGATGCTATCTTTGCAGATAAATTGAACCATGCCTGCTTAAATGATGGTGGTTATTATTCACTGGCAGAATTTAATCGCTTTGCACACAATGATATAGTTGCGCTTGAAAGCTTACTTAAAGTCAGTTCAGCAAAACATAAGTTAATTGCGGTTGATGCAGTATTTAGCATGGATGGCGATATTGCCCCACTCGCAGAATATTTAGCGCTTTGCGAGAAATATGACGCTTATCTTTATGTAGACGATGCACACGGTTTTGGTGTGCTAGGTGAACATGGTGAAGGCTCACTTAATCACCTAAAATTGAAATCACCGCGTATTATCATGATGGCAACTTTAGGTAAGGCTGCTGGTGTGGCGGGTGCTTTTGTGGCGGGAGAGCAGGTTGTGATAGATTATCTCATCCAAACAGCGAAGAGTTACGTCTATTCAACGCCAGCACCACCAGCACTGTCAGCTACGCTAACAGCATCGGTTCAATTGATTGAGCAGGGAGATGATTTGCGCAGCCATCTGTATAGTTTGATTGATTTTTTAAAAAATAACCTAAAATGTAAGAAATGGACATTAATGCCATCACAAACCTCTGTACAGCCTTTGCTTGTCGGGAACAATCAAGATGCTTTGGCGTTAAGTGAGTTTTTACAATTGCGGGGTATTTTAGTGCCAGCAATAAGACCACCAACTGTGCCAGCCGGTACTGCGAGATTGCGTATCTCACTTTCAGCTTCACATAGCCTAGACGATGTAAAAAAACTGATAACAGCCATTCATCAAGCGGAAAGTGTTTTATGAACATGACACCCAATAATATTTATATTGAAACCATGGGCGTTGGACCTAATCTAGTATTAATTCATGGATGGGGTATGAATGGGGCTGTATGGCAGCCTATCGTAAAACGGCTCAGTAAGATTTTTACTGTGCATGTTATAGACTTGCCAGGTATGGGGTTTAGTCGACCGATTGAGCCTGTTCATTTGCATACTTTGGCAGAAAAAGTTGCTGAAATAATGCCTGCAAATGCAGATGTAGTCGGCTGGTCTTTGGGTGGGCAAATTGCGATGCGTATTGCGCTTGATTATCCTGACTTGGTACGCAGATTGGTATTGGTTGGCACTACCCCTTGTTTTGTAAATAAAAGTTTTGATAAAGAAAATATCGAGTACAAAAAAACATGGGACGCGGGAATAGAACCAGAAGTATTTGGTAATTTTGCTGATAACGTGAATGAAGATTACCATAAAACGATGGTGCAGTTTTTAACCTTGCAATGTATGGGTGCGAATGATGCAAGAAGTACAGTTAAGTTATTACGTCAGAAATTTTCTGAGCGCCCAACACCTACCGCCCAAACTTTATATCGTATGCTTAATATATTATTAGAGTCCGATTTGCGTGCTGAAGTCGAGTATTTAAGAAAGCCAACATTACTTATCCATGGTGACCGAGACTCACTGGCACCAGTGCAAGCAGCACATTGGATGATGCAAAATTTACCGGTAGGTTTTTTACGTGTGATGGCGGGTGCCTCACATGCCCCATTTTTATCGCATCAAGAGCAGTTTATAGATGCACTCGTCCAGTTTTTAGAACCAGCCAGCCTCAAGTGATGAATGCTAATGAAATGGATAGCTATCGCATTGATAAAGCGCGCGCGCGCACTTCTTTTGGACGTGCAGCTAATACTTACGATGCGGCTGCAATTTTACAGAAACAAGTACGTGAGGAAATGCTCAATCGCTTAGATTTAATAAAATTAACCCCCCAAACTATATTGGACGCGGGTTGTGGAACAGGTGCGGCAAGCCATGCTTTGCAAAAACGCTTTGTAAAGTCGCAAGTAATTTCACTCGACTTTGCTTTACCCATGCTACAAAAGACAAGAGTTGGTAGCGACACTGCAGGGCTAATGCACCAAATAAAAAATATGTTGAGTGGTGTGAAACATAATCTAGTGTGTGCCGATATTGAGTCATTGCCACTGGCTAGCAAAAGTGTAGATTTAGTCTGGTCTAATTTAGCTATTCAATGGTGTAATGATTTAGATGCGACCTTACTAGAATTTTATCGCGTCTTGCAACCGGAAGGTTTGTTGATGTTTAGCACTTTTGGCCCAGATACGCTGAAGGAATTGCGCGTTGCAACTGGCAGGCAAGATGGCATGACTAGCGTCAGCCGATTTATCGATATGCATGATATTGGCGATGCCTTGGTGCGTGCTGGATTTAGTGCGCCAGTGCTAGATGTGGAGCGATTCACGCTTACCTACGATGATGTTAAAAGTGTGATGCGCGATCTTAAAAGCATAGGTGCACATAACGCTACAGATGGACGTGCACGCGGCTTGTTAGGGCGAGGCTTTCTACAAAAATTAGAAAGCAACTATGAGCAATATAGAGCGGATGGAAAGTTGCCTGCAACTTTTGAAGTGGTTTATGGCCATGCGTGGCGTGGTCAAGAAAAAGAAAAATTTGACGATGGTGTATCCCCCATTACATTTAAAGCTAGAAATAAATAAGGCTGTATGAGCCAGTCATACTTCATCATCGGCACAGATACTAATGTAGGTAAAACCTATATTGCTAGTGCATTAGTCAAAAAATTTGTTGGGCTAGGTTTTAAAACTATTGGTATGAAACCAGTGGCATCGGGATGCCAATACAATGAAAATCACGAGTTGATTAACGACGATGTGACAGCATTAATAAAGGCGAGTAATGTTACTTCAACGTTAGATGCAATCAATCCTTATCGATTTATTCCTGCCATTGCGCCACATATTGCGGCCGAACAAACTGGGGTTGGTATCGATTTGGAGGTGATTGCTAATGCCTATCAAATGTTAACTAGATTGGCAGAGGTAGTTATTGTTGAAGGGGCAGGTGGGTTGCTAGTGCCACTTAATGCTACTCAAACGTTAGCTGATTTGGTCAAGCTACTTAACATCCCAATTATTTTAGTGGTGGGGATGCGCTTAGGATGTATTAATCACGCACTTCTCACGATTGAGCTGATTAAAGCGCGTGGACTAAACCTTGCAGGTTGGGTGGCCAATGAAATTGATCCTAACATGAGTATGTTTGAGGATAATTTAAGTAGTTTGCAAGAACGCATTTCTATCCCTTGCTTGGGCGTAGTGCGCTGGCAAGGCCAAGCAAATTTTACGTTAGCTTCTTAGAGCCATTGCTTACTTAATGACCTACTTCATCACCTCGGCATATTCAACCAATACTTGATATAACTGCACCTCTTGCGGTGTACTTATTTTTTGACCTGTTGCAACTTGATTGCGCTGGCCAGAGGCTATTCCACCTCTCATCATTAAAGGAGCACTTTGTGTTATTGCGCGGCCTGTTTTGGCATCATGTTTCACTACGCGCACCTGCACCAAACCTATAGCAATAGGGGTGCTATTTTGAACGACGGCAAATAAATTGCCAGCATTGTCTGCTTGCACGCCAGCTTGAAGATATTTTGCAGGATTACGTGGTAAATCTAAGCGTAGGCCACGCGTTGCCGCCTCTTTGCCAATTTCAGAGTCAGAGTCAGCGGCTACTTGATAATGTTGCAATGCCAATTCTGTTTCACCTCGATCTTCAGCAATTTGCCCGAGTAAGGCATGGCCTGGTGCTGTAGGCAGTAGTTCATTTGCGCGTTTAAGGAAAGGTTCAGCTTCTTTCTTTCTCCCCATATTAAATAATGCGACACCACTTTGTATGTGCGGTTTAAAATAATCGGGCTGCATTTTGATGGCTTTATCATAAAAAGCTAGAGCTTCTTCTGGCTTTTTCTGTGTTAAAGCAATATCACCTAGTAACTCCTGAAAACGGGCTTCACGTGGTTCGCCAGCAATGGCTTGTTTGGCTAATAGTGTAGCCTTGGCGATATCTTTGGTGGCAAGTGCTTTTACGGCATCATCATAAGCTTTATAGGCTGCTTGAGTCGAATTAAGTTTACTTACTTTTTGAGCATAAACTTCTTTGCCCAAATCGCCTCCGGCACCAATTTGTGCGAGTGTGACTTTGTTAGCAGCCACGCGTTCGGGTGAAGGTGGGTGGCTAGCAAATAGTCCGTCAATGAAATTGCTTTTTCGATCAGCACTTAAACGCACAAAGGTTTCTTGTAGGTTGACGGCTGCGCTAGGGTCGTAGCCCGCTTTCTTCATGTATTGCATACCGTATAAATCTGACTCACTCTCAGCATCACGCCCATATTTACTGGTGACTAGTTGAGCGCCCACTTGAGCACCTCCAACGATTAGTTTCGAATAGTCAGTGTTTTGTGCGCCAATACCAACTGCAATCATTGCGCCTTGTAAAAAGAGTCCGCGCTCCATGCCTTTAGCACCGTGCCTTGCTGCGGCATGCACCATTTCATGTCCCATCACTGCTGCTAATTCAGCTTCGTTATTTAATTCATAAAGTAACCCGCGGTTAAAGGCAATTTTTCCACCAGGCATGGCCCAAGCATTGGGTGTTGAGTCATTGATAATGGCGTATTCATATGGTAACTGGCGATCAGAAACAGCCGCTAATTTATTACCTATGCCCTGCACATAAGCCGTTAGCTCTGGATCAAGTATGTAGTCGCCGCCTTGTGATTGACGGGTAGGCCCATAATTTTGTTTGCCTATAGATATTTCTTGTGATTCAGAAACAATTTGAAATTCTCTTTTTTTGGTGACTGGATTCGTGCCGCAGGCTGAAGTAAATATGGTGATTGTCAACACCAAAATTAATATGAAGTTTCTAGAATATATTGAATTTAACACGACGACATTCCTTTGATAACACAGTCACTTTTTAAGTCTAAAAGTAAAATGATTTAACACTATTGAGCACCATTATTGTAGAGCATATTACTTTCAATATAATCAAGCACATTATCAGGCATAAGGTAACGCGCAGAATTTTTGTTTTGTAAATTGGTACGAATAGCCGTAGAAGAAATATCGAGGGGCGTGATAGATTGCATCGTTATATAACCTGCATTAGTCTCGCGTAAGTCATCTACATTTTCTGTGTAATGATTGTGCAAAAAAGTCTCTAGCACTTTTGGTAAAGGCGCTTTGATTGAGCTAAGGGGTCTTTGAACTAGTGCGATATGGCAAAGTTGAATAATCTTTTCCCAGTCATGCCAGGTATTGAAGTTGGTAAACGCATCGCTACCCATAAATAAAACTAAGCTTGCGTTTTCACCTAACTCATTACGCAAGCTTATTAACGTATCTATGGTGTAAGAAGCCCCAGCTCTAAGCAACTCCCTGTTATCAAATTTAAAGATAGGATTGTGGCTAATCGCCAATTGCACCATAGCAGCACGGTGTGCCGACGAAATTGATGGTGTAGGCTTATGTGGCGGAGTAGCGGCTGGAATAAAACGAACTTCATCTAATGCCAGTGCTTCAGCCAACTCTTGCGCCATCCTTAAATGGCCAAAATGGATGGGGTCAAAAGTGCCACCTAACAGGCCGATAGTGGGCATTTATGCTCTTACTTGGCCGTCGCCCAATACTATATATTTGAGCGAAGTTAAGCCTTCTAAACCTACGGGGCCACGCGCGTGTAGCTTATCGGTTGAGATGCCAATTTCAGCGCCCAAGCCATACTCAAAGCCGTCAGCAAAACGTGTAGAGGTATTCACCATGACACTACTAGAGTCTACTTCACGCAAGAATTTACGGGCTTTGGTGTAATTTTCGGTGACAATCGATTCGGTATGTTGTGAAGAGTGTTGGTTAATATGTGCGATTGCTTGGTCTAGTCCATCGACAACTTTACACGAAATAATGGCGGCTAAATATTCGGTATAAAAATCTTCCTCAGTGGCAAGCTTGGCTTGTTTTACTAAAGCGCAAGTTTCAGCGCAGCCGCGAATTTCAATGCCATGTGATATGAGCATGGCCGCTATTTTAGGAAGCATGGTCTGGGCCACAGCGCGAGCAATGAGTAATGACTCTGCTGTGTTGCAGGTGCCAAGTCGTTGTGTTTTGCTATTTTCAACAATGCGTAAGGCTTTATCAAAATCTGCATCGTCGTCCACATACACATGGCAATTGCCATCTAAATGTTTAATGACAGGAATACGTGCATCATTACTGATGCGCTCAATCAGACTTTTTCCTCCGCGAGGCACAATGACATCTACGTATTGTTTCATGGTAATTAATTCGCCAACAGCGGCACGGTCAGTCATTTCTACTACTTGTACTGCTGTGGTAGGTAATCCCGCTGCAGCTAAGCCTTCATGCACTAGTTTGGCTAAGGCCTGATTGCAATGTATGGCCTCACTACCGCCACGTAATATGGCTGCATTGCCAGACTTTATACATAGTCCAGCAGCATCAATGGTGACATTAGGTCTGGCTTCATAGATGATGCCAATGACGCCCAGTGGTACACGCATTTTACCAATTTGTATGCCGCTAGGCCTAAATTTGAAATCAGTCATTTCACCGATTGGATCTGCAAGGTTGGCAATTTGAGTCAAGCCCTCTGCCATGCTGTTGATGGATTTGTCGGTAATCGTGAGTCTGTCTAACATTGCATCATCAAGGCCGTTGTTGCGTGCCGCATCTACATCAAGCTTGTTGGCTGCAAGAAGTGCTGCTTTTTCACGCAAAATTGCTTTTGCAATATGATTTAATGCCAGATTTTTAATGTTGCTATCGGCGCTTGCCATCAGGCGTGAAGCTTTACGAGCCTCTATGCCTATTTGTTGCATGTAATTTTTAATGTCCATGATTTTTATATCCATGCTTGATTATACTTTTTTATATAAGTAAAGCGTTAGCGATAGTTAATATCGGCAAAGCGCTAGCGGTAAGACTTTATCGTCCGCGCACACGTGCTAGACCGAAGCAAAGCCGAGAAATCTCCAGCCAAGCATCACCTAGCATGACGCCCTTGGCTGTTTTATCAATATCTGCAAGCTTTTGCAGTGCGGCTTCTAATTGGCGCAAACTTAATCTTGCTAATGCACGTTTGACCAATGACTGCCTGTCACCATAAATGCGTGCATTAGTCATCGCGTTCATTACATTGTCGCCACGCAATTCTGCCTGTTTAATTCTCACCAGTGGCCGTAATACCCACAATAGTGGGCTCATAACCGCAACTGCATTTTCACCTTCATCTTGCAGGCCTTGTAAAATTCGTGCAGTGCGAGCCGCATCACCAGCTAGCACGGCCTCACCCAATTGAAATGCATCATAACGAGAAACGTTTAACACTGCGTCGCGCACGGTTGCATCAGATAGTTCACCTTGTGGGTAAAGCAATCCGAGTTTTTGCACTTCTTGATTGGCTGCTAGTAAATTACCTTCCACCTGATGCGCTAAAAATTCTAGGGTATGTTGGCTAGTGTGCTGGGCTTGTAGCGCCAATCTGTTTGCTATCCACTTTGGTAAATGGGCTACATTGACTTCATCAATAGGGATGGTGACTGCTTGCTTTTCAAGGGCAGTAAACCAAGCACTATTTTTAGCCTCACGCTCCAATTTCGGCAGAATAATGACCACGCTAGTATCTGGGATTGCGCGGCTTGCCAAAGCTTGTAATGCTTTACCACCATCAACCCCAGGCTTCCCGCTAGGAATATTAATTTCTAATAATCTTTGGCTAGAAAATAGCGAGATTGATTGGCTGTAGGATTGAATTTGTTGCCAATTAAAAGTGCGGTCAACGGTTAAACTGCTCCTTTCATCAAAACCTTGTGCACGTGCAGCCAGTCGAATGGCGTCTATACTTTCTTGTTGTGCTAGGGGCTCATCACCCACTAACACATATAAGGGTTGCAACCCTAGATTGAGGTGTTTTTCAAGTTGCACATGAGCTAATTGCATGGGTTAGTTTTTGGCTATTTAGACGTCAATTTAATTGCGGATAGCCTGCGCAACACTTCGCGAACAGCATCGCTCCGCATATCAGTATTCAATTGAGATTCTTCATCAAGTTTACCTAGCAGGGCATCGTCACTGTATGAATAATCTCGACGAGATTGCACGGTTTGTGGCGCACTCCAAATGGGGCTGGCTGGTTCACGCGCTCTAAAGCTGACGTGATAATTAAGTTCATATTCACGGACTTTACCACCACCACTTAAAGACAAAATACGTTTTTCATTAGTTTCGTTTAACATTTCTAATAATAAATCTGCATCAGATTGATTCTCAACCACTCGAATGCCATTGGCTTTGAATGACTGATTGAGTTCTCTAGAAATACTGAGCGTTGCACCTTGAATGTACAAGGTTTTAAAAGATAACTCGGTGATACCTCGCAACTGAAAACCGCAAGCTGAGAGCATCAAGCTAGTTAATATTGCTAAGATTAAACCACGGTATAGCGTCATATTTAAGGATTTATATTGCATGATGCCGACCTCCTCTTGCTATGCCACAACAACGTTAATGAGTTTGTTGGGCACAACGACAATTTTTCTTACGGTCATATGCGCTTCAATGAATTTTTGCACAAAAGGTTGCTGTAAAGCTAATTTTTCTAGCGACTCTTTGCTTTCTGTTTTTGCCACAGTGATGCTACCACGCAATTTTCCATTCACTTGAATCACGTATTCAACGCTATCTTGCACCATCGCTAATGGGTCAGCAGCAGGCCAGGTAGCTTCTAAAATATGGCTATTTGGGCATAGTTCAGCCCAAATAGCTTGGCAAATGTGCGGCACTATCGGGGAGAGTAATAATGCCACATTTTGCAAAACCTCTTGGCGTACTTGGCGACTCACTTCATCCGCACTTTCAATTTTTGCCAAAGCATTCATTAATTCCATCACCGATGAAATGGCTGTGTTAAAACTATGGCGACGACCATAGTCATCAGCAACTTTTTCAATAGTTAAGTGCAATTGCAATCGTATTGCTTTGAGATCAGCAGTCAGTTCGGTAGAGTTTTCTTTGGAAGTGTAGGCATTTACCACACCTAGTTCCACATGGTCATACACTGCTTTCCATAGTCTACGTAAGAACCGATTTGCACCTTCTACACCACTATCTGCCCACTCCAGGCTTTGTTCTGGGGGTGCAGCAAACATCATGAATAGACGTGCAGTATCAGCACCATAAGTATCAATCAGCTCTTGCGGGTCAACTGTATTACCTTTGGATTTACTCATTTTAGTGCCATCTTTTAACACCATGCCCTGTGTGAGTAGGTTGGTAAAAGGCTCATCATTTTTAATCAAACCGACGTCGCGCATCAACTTATTGAAAAATCGTGCGTAAAGTAAATGCAAAATTGCATGCTCAATGCCGCCTACATATTGGTCAACAGGTAGCCAATAGTTAGCGCGTTCGTCCGCCATGGTGGTTTTGCTGTCAAAGCTCGCATAACGGGCAAAGTACCAAGATGACTCGAAAAATGTATCTAAAGTGTCAGTTTCACGCGTGCCTTTGCCGCTACAACTAGGGCAAACCGTTTCATAAAAGCTAGGATCTTTTTTGATTGGCGAGCCTACCCCATCCATCACGACGTCTTCTGGTAATACCACTGGCAATTGCTCGGCAGGGACCGGCACTTCACCACATTTTTCACAGTGAATAATAGGAATAGGGCATCCCCAATAACGTTGACGTGAAACACCCCAATCGCGTAAGCGGAATTGCGTACGTTTTTTACCTAAGTTTTTAGTACTTAAGGCCAATGCAATGGCATCAGTGGCTTGCTCAAAATTCAAACCATCAAATTCGCTAGAGTTAAACAATGTACCATGCTCTATCATTGGCAATGTATCTGAGTTGCTGTGTTTAATCACAGCTTTAATCGGCAAGCTGTATTTATTAGCGAATTCAAAATCACGCTCATCATGTGCGGGCACGGCCATTACCGCCCCTTCGCCATAGCTAGCTAACACGTAGTTAGCTACCCAAACCGGCAGTTGTTCACCATTCAATGGATGCGTAACAAACAGTCCCGTTGCCATGCCTTTTTTCTCGGCTGTTGCTACATCGGCCTCAGCCACGCTTCCGCGTTTACATTCGGCGATAAATTCAGCTAGTGTGGGGTTATTTTCCGAGGCTTGCGTTGCAAGCACATGCTCAGCTGCTATGGCTACATACGTTGCGCCCATTAAAGTGTCTGGGCGAGTGGTATAAACTTTTAAGTTTTGATTTTGACCAACAATCGGAAACTCAACCTCGCAACCGAAGCTTTTACCTATCCAATTGCGTTGCATGGTTTTAACTTGCTCAGGCCAACCTTCTAGTTTGTCTAGATCATTGAGTAATTCTTCTGCATAGGCAGTAATTTTCATGAAATATTGTGGAATGTCTCGTTTTTCTACTAGCGCGCCACTGCGCCAGCCACGGCCATCAATGACCTGTTCGTTGGCGAGCACGGTGCCGTCAACAGGGTCCCAATTGACGGTAGAGGTTTTCTTGTAGATGAGGCCTTTTTTGAAAAGTTCGGTAAATAGCCATTGTTCCCATTTATAGTATTCTGGGCTACAAGTGGCAATTTCTCTATTCCAATCCACACCTAAGCCCAGTTGTTTTAGCTGAGTTTTCATGTGCTCTATGTTTTCATAGGTCCATTTTGCTGGCGCAGTATTGTTTTTAATGGCCGCATTCTCGGCGGGCAATCCAAAGGCATCCCAGCCCATGGGTTGCATGACATTAAAGCCTTTCATTTTATGAAAACGGCTTAATACGTCGCCAATCGTATAGTTACGCACGTGGCCCATGTGTAAACGGCCAGATGGGTAAGGAAACATCGATAAACAATAATATTTTGGTTTACTTGAAGTTTCAGTTGCGGCAAAGGTTTGATTGGCTTCCCAATAAGCTTGGGCGGTTTGTTCAATGTCTTTAAAGGGATACTGCTGCTGCATAATTTAACTATTCTTATGGTTTAAATGAATACTTAAGATTATACCTTTGGCGTGTGAATAATGCGATTTCTCGCATGATTAGATGCATTAGGATTGCATTCTAGT
>CANNEG010000017.1:0-23552 GCA_947503455.1 Betaproteobacteria bacterium | reverse complement strand
TTGGTAGGCATGCAGTATGACCGTAATGAATTTGATTTTTCTCGAGGTACATTCAGGGTGCGTGGTGATGTGATTGACGTTTTTCCTGCTGAAAATAATGAGACCGCTGTGCGGATCTCAATGTTTGATGATGAGGTTGAATCGATTACCTTATTCGACCCTCTGACAGGACAAATATTTAGCAAAATACCTCGCTACACCGTCTACCCCTCTAGTCATTATGTAACGCCACGTGAAACCACGATTAAAGCCATGGAAAAAATTAAGCATGAGCTAAAAGATCGTGTAGATTTTTATATCAAAACAGGTAAGTTAGTTGAGGCAGCTCGTATTGAGCAGCGTACACGTTTTGATCTTGAAATGCTTAATGAGATTGGTTTTTGTAAAGGCATTGAAAATTACTCACGACATTTGTCTGGCCGTAACCCAGGCGATCCACCGCCAACATTGATTGACTATCTGCCGAATAATGCCTTGATGATTATTGATGAAAGTCATGTGACTGTACCTCAGATAGGCGCGATGTATAAAGGCGATCGCTCGCGCAAAGAGAATTTGGTAGATTACGGCTGGCGTTTGCCGTCAGCTTTGGATAATCGGCCACTTAAATTTGAAGAATTTGAGCACATTATGCGGCAATGTGTATTTGTTTCTGCTACACCCTCTGAATATGAAGCCAATCATCAGCAGCGAGTCGTTGAAATGATTGCCCGACCAACGGGCTTGGTAGACCCACAAGTGACTGTTAAGCCGGCCGATACGCAAGTAGATGATTTGCTGGGTGAAATTAAATTGCGTGTGGCCTTAGGTGAGCGCGTGTTAGCCACAACACTTACCAAGCGTATGTCAGAGGATTTAACCGACTACTTGAGTGAGCATGGTGTCAAAGTACGTTATTTACACAGCGACATTGATACCGTTGAACGGGTGGAAATTATTCGAGATTTGCGCTTAGGTGAGTTTGATGTGTTGGTCGGCATTAACTTATTACGTGAAGGTTTAGATATTCCAGAAGTTTCCCTCGTCGCGGTGTTAGATGCCGACAAAGAGGGGTTTCTACGTTCAGAGCGCTCACTTATTCAAACTTCAGGCCGTGCCGCACGTAACTTAAATGGCCAAGTCATTTTTTACGCTAATAAAATCACCCGAAGTATGAAGGCTGCAATGGATGAAATGGAACGGAGGCGTAGCGTACAGTTGGCGTTTAATGCGGCTAATGGCATTGTGCCTAAAGGCATCAGTAAACGAATTAAAGATATTATTGATGGCGTCTATGATAAGGATGAAGCCTTACGTGAGCGTAAGGTGCTGCAAGATCAAGCCAACTATGAATCCTTAAGCGAAAAACAAATCGCCAAAGAAATGAAGCGCTTAGAAAAAGCGATGCACGATAGTGCCAAAAATCTGGAATTTGAAAAGGCGGCTGATTATAGAGACCAACTTAAAACGCTTAGAACTAAATTCTTCGGCGCAGAAATGCCAGACCTTGTTTAAGGTTAATCTAACTATTGATTAATAGTGTTTGATTAGTACTGTATTTTTGTCTATAATCGCGCGCTTGCTTGGTAATGTTACTGGGCATGTATTAAATTAACCTTGTCACACTACAACTTAGAATTTTTGTACTCGATGAATTTATCTTGTACTTTGTAGGTGGCTTATATCCAAAAGGAGTACTAATGAGACATTATGAACTAGTGTTTATCGTCCATCCGGACCAAAGCGAACAAGTGCCAGCAATGATTGAGCGTTATCGTACGCTTATCACAGCTAGCGGTGGTGCAGTGCATCGCCTAGAAGACTGGGGCCGCCGTCAACTTGCATACCCAATCCAAAAAATCCACAAAGCACACTATGTGTTAATGAACATCGAGTGCAACCTTGAAGTGTTAGCTGAACTAGAGCATGGCTTTAAGTTTAACGATGCAGTATTACGTCATTTAATGATGTCTACTAAAACTGCAGTGACTGCACCATCACCAATGATGAAAGAAGAGAAATCTAAATCAGTGTTGAGTCGTGATGCTTCTCCAGTAGCCGCTGACGCTACAGAGGTTGCAGCAGCTTAAGTTTTGAATAAACTGGTGTTGCAAGCTGAAGTTGTGCAAATTGAGCCGCTTCGCTACACGCCGGCAGGTATACCGTTGTTAAGTGTTTTATTGCGACATGTTTCAGAGCAAGTTGAAGCTGGCATGAAGCGCAAGGTTGAATGTGAAGTTAATGCGATTGCCTTAGGTGATTTAGCATTAAAAGGATTGAAATTAGGATCACACATTTTAGTGACTGGTTTTTTAGCCAAACGCAGCCTTAAAAGCACGCAATTGGTGATGCACATTAACCATATAGAGAATATTTAGGAGTTCAAGATGGCAAGAGAAATGTATAAACGCCGCCGTTACTGCCGTTTTTCAGCAGAAGGCATCAAACAAGTAGATTACAAAGATGTAGATTTACTTAAAGATTTTATTTCAGAAAATGCAAAGATCATTCCAGCACGTATGACGGGCACAAAAGCACGTTATCAACGTCAATTAACGACTGCAGTTAAACTTGCTCGTTTCTTAGCTTTGCTTCCATACACAGACAAACACCAATAATCGGAGGCTACCATGCAAATTATTTTATTAGAAAAAGTGGGTAACCTAGGTAGTTTAGGCGATATCGTTAAAGTTAAAGATGGTTATGGCCGTAACTTTTTAATTCCACAAGGCAAAGCTAAACGTGCAACTGAAGCCAATAAAGCTGAAATTGCAGCTCGCCGTGTTGAATTAGAAAAACAACAAGCAGTTATCTTAGCTGCAGCGCAAGCGCGTGGTGAAAAGTTAGCTAACGTTGTTATTACAGTCACGCAAAAAGCAGGTGTTGATGGCCGTTTATTCGGTTCAGTGACTAACGGTGATGTTGCTGAATCATTAGTAGCGCAAGGTTTTGAAGTGACTAAAGCATTGGTGCGTATGCCTAATGGCCCACTAAAAACAATTGGTGATCATGCGGTTACAGTTGCATTGCACCATGACGTTGTTGTAGATATTACAGTGACAGTGGTTGCTGAAGCTTAAGTAATCAAGATTGCCTGCTTGATTCATTCAAGCATTTGAAAAAAAGGCTACTTAGGTAGCCTTTTTTTATTTGGCAGGCTTACTAATTCAGTATAATCATGCAATGGCTGATGAACAATTAGATGCACTAAAAACTCCCCCCCACTCGGTAGAGGCTGAACAATCGGTTATTGGTGGTTTATTGCTTGAAAATGAGGCGCTTGATAAAGTCGCCGACATTTTGACTGCAAACGATTTTTATCGACATGACCATAAGGCCATATTTCAACATATTGCCAAGTTGATAGAACACAATAGACCCGCTGACATTGTGACTGTGGCTGAATCACTTGAAAGTACTGCTGAGCTTTCTGGTATTGGTGGGATTGCGTATTTAGGCGCGTTAGCGCAAAGCACGCCTACCGCTGCTAATATTAGGCGCTATGCAGAAATTGTACATGAGCGTGCTGTGATGCGGCAGTTAGTGGTGGTAGGGTCGGGTATCGCAGAAAGTGCCTATGCACCTAATGGTCGAGATGCACAACAGCTTTTAGATGAAGCTGAAGCAAAGATTTTTCAGATTGCAGAGGGTGGGAAACGCAGCTCTCAAGGTTTTGTGGACATTAAAGTGTTATTGCCACAAGTCGCTGATCGTATCGATCAACTTTTTTCTCGCGATAATCCCTCAGATGTGACCGGTGTGCCAACAGGTTTTGCTGACTTAGATTCAATGACTTCAGGGATGCATGGCGGTGACTTAATAATCGTTGCAGGCCGTCCTTCTATGGGTAAAACCGCATTCTCACTTAACATGGCCGAAAATGTAGCGCTAGATACGGGCTTGCCCGTCGCTGTTTTCTCGATGGAGATGGCCTCAACTCAGCTCGCCATGCGGATGATTGGCTCAGTAGGGCGCTTAGACCAACATCGCATGAGAACAGGTAAGTTAGAAGATGAAGATTGGGAAAAACTCACGACCGCGCTTGGTAAGCTAAATGAGGCCCCCATCTTTATTGATGAAGGTGCGGGTTTGAGTAGCTTTGATGTGCGTGCAAGAGCGCGTAGATTGCATCGCCAAACAGGCAAGTTAGGTTTAATTGTTGTCGATTACTTACAATTGATGTCTGCACCAGCAGGGCGGCAAGGTGAAAATCGTGCTACTGAAATTTCAGAAATTTCTCGTTCACTTAAAGCACTAGCCAAAGAACTGGACTGTCCGGTGGTTGCGCTGTCTCAGCTTAATCGTAGTGTAGAGCAACGTCCAGATAAACGTCCTGTGATGAGTGATTTACGTGAATCAGGTGCGATTGAGCAGGATGCGGACGTTATATTATTTATCTACCGTGATGAAGTGTATAACCCGGATAGTATAGATAAAGGTACGGCAGAGATTATTGTTGCTAAACAGCGTAATGGCCCAATCGGTCGCGTACGTCTTACCTTTATTGGTCAGCACACTCGTTTTGAAAATTATGCGGGCAGTGGTCATATGGCTGATAGTTATTAACGTCTCACAGTATGGCTAAAGCTAAAACCATCTACAGTTGCACGGAATGCGGCGCTAGCGAACCCAAGTGGCAAGGTCAATGCCCAAGCTGTATGGCTTGGAATACGCTGGTAGAGAGTATTGAAGAGACGCCTACCAACAATCGTTATGCCAATAAATTTGAAGGTTTGGCACAAGGTGGCGCATTGCAAAAGTTAAGTAGCATTAAGGCTGCTGATATTGCTCGCCAACCGACTGGTATTAGTGAGTTTGATCGGGTGCTGGGTGGGGGCTTAGTAGAAGGTGGCGTGGTGCTTATTGGGGGTGACCCTGGCATTGGGAAGTCCACTTTGCTACTACAAGTTTTGTGTCATTTAGGAAAATCTTCTCAAGCTATTTATGTGAGCGGAGAAGAGTCTCCACAGCAAATTGCGATGCGTGCTAAACGCTTAGGTTTGGACGCAAGTGAGGTTGAGCTGTTGGCTGAAATCAATCTCGAGAAAATTTTAGCCACACTGCAAACTCACAAACCCAATATTGCAGTCATTGATTCTATTCAAACGGTATATTCTGAGGCATTGCAGTCTGCCCCTGGCTCTGTTGCTCAGGTGCGTGAATGTTCAGCGCAATTAACCCGTATTGCTAAGCAATTAGGCATTACAGTGATTCTAGTAGGGCATGTCACTAAAGACGGCACCCTTGCTGGGCCTCGCGTGTTAGAGCATATTGTCGATACTGTACTCTACTTTGAAGGGGACCAAAATTCTTCATTTCGTTTGATTCGTGCTTTTAAAAATAGATTCGGTGCAGTCAACGAGTTGGGCGTCTTTGCGATGACTGAAAAAGGCTTGCGTGAAGTGGCCAATCCATCAGCATTATTTTTATCCCATCATGACAGTCAGGTTGCTGGTAGCTGTATTACCGTGACAATGGAAGGCACGCGACCACTATTAATTGAAATTCAAGCTTTAGTTGATGAGAGTCATTCGCCTAGCCCAAAGCGCTTATGTGTCGGATTAGAGCAAAATCGTTTAGCGATGTTATTGGCAGTATTGCACCGTCACGCAGGCATTCCATGTTTCGATCAAGATGTGTTTATTAATGCGGTGGGAGGTGTAAAAATCGCTGAACCTGCAGTTGATTTAGCGGTATTGCTATCAATCGTTTCTTCATTAAAAAGCAAGCCATTAGATAATAAACTTATTGTTTTTGGTGAAGTTGGTTTGGCGGGTGAAGTGCGACCTGTGCAGGGCGGACAAATGCGCTTAAAAGAAGCTGCAAAACTTGGTTTTACTAAGGCAATCGTGCCGAAATCCAATGCACCAAAAACTAAAATTGCCGGACTTGAAGTCATTTCAGTTGAGCGTTTAGAACAGGCACTCAGTCAGCTTAGAAATAGTTAACTCAACTAACTTGCTAACTTATAGCTATCAGCAATTAAATTTGCACAGTTAATACCGCTTCTTATAGCCCCTTCAATGGTCGCTGGGTAATAAGCGTAGGTGTAGTCACCCGCTAAGTATAAATTTTGTTGTAAAGTTTTATTATTAGGCCTTACTAAATTGGGTGTGCATGAGAAAGTCGCACGTTTCTCAGCAATCACTTTATGCCATAGTGATTTCGGCATATCAGGAAATACTTGCTTCAGCTCGTCAGCAACTTGTAATGCTAGCTGCTCATGCGTTAATGATTGGTGGCGACCACTTCCGCTAATGACGACTGCAATTAAACCATTTTGTTGGCATAGTTGACCTTTATCAAATACCCATTGTCCGAGAGTATTGCTCAGCCCCGTCATCACGTCGGGTAATTGTGTTGTGGCGGGATATTGTAAATAAACAGTGTAAATAGGTTGGTAACTATAATTTTGTATTTGCGTAAGTACAGTTTTTAATTTTTGACATGTTGATATTAGTTTATCTAAGCTTGTCGGTGGCGTCGCAATGATGACATGACTAAAAAATGATGGCCCATCTCGCGTTTCTAAATTAAAGCCGTCAGCATTAGGGCTAAGGCTGAGAACCTGCCTGTTGAGCTTGATTTCAGCACCTCTAGCTGTCGTGTATTTCGTTAATGGTTGGGCTATTATTTTTGATAAATCTAACCTTGGTAGTAAGAAGTCGCTATTTTTCTTGCCTTTACTGCATCCTTTTTTAGAAAAACTATCCCTCAAGGCGTTTAGGAAAATACGTGTGCTGGCCATTGTAATGGGCGTGTTAAGGGCAGCAAGGCATAAAGGCTCCCACAACATAGTGATTAAGTGTTTAGTTTGCTGATGTTTAATTAAAAAGTATTCTAAAGGGCAGTCATCATTAATTTGATAATGCCTATTTTTAACTTTAACCATCAATTTAATAGCGGCAATTCGCTCAACCAAACTTAGGCCTTTGCAACGCAACAATGCAAATAGCATGTCAAATGGCGCTGGCAAATAAGAGACCGACTTTAATGAAAATACTATGTTTTCGTCGCAACCGCGCATGCTAACCTGTAAAGGTAGGCGTAAAAATACCTGTTTTTCATCTAAGCCTATTTTGTGCAATAGCGCTAAAGTTGCACTATAAGCGCCTAATAGAATATGTTGGCCATTATCAACTAAATGGATGCCATTATTTTTGATTGGCACGGTACGGGCACGCCCACCCAGGTGTGAGCTTGACTCAAATATTGTGACAGGAAACCCATGATCAACCAATGTTGCTGCTGCGCTTAAGCCTGCACAGCCGCCACCAATAATAGCAATATGGGGTTTATTCATATCGGGGAGTGGTTTATAGATTTTTAAGCCACACTTGAAAAGCCAAATAGACTTTTCGTAAAGTACCGAGAGACGTACGTGAATTTAATACTTTTTCTGCGCCGTCTGCTTTAATTTCACGCAACAATGTGCGATAGATTGCTGCCATCATTAGCCCGACACGCTGGCTTTTGTGATCTTCATTTGGCAATTCATTAAGCGCCCGGTCATAGTAACTCTCGGCGCGTTCAATTTGATAATTCAACAATAGCTTTACCGCATTTGATTCGCGACTATGCAAAATATCATCTTCACTTACATTGAATTTCGCTAATTCATCTAGTGGCAGGTAAATGCGGTTGCGCCTGGCATCTTCACCAACATCACGGATGATATTGGTTAATTGAAATGCCATCCCTAAATCATGCGCAAATTTAAGTGTTTTCCGATCGCTAAAGCCAAATATCTGCGCTGATAGTAAGCCAACCACACTGGCAACACGGTAGCAATAGAGCTGTAACTGCTTAAAGTCTTCATACCGATTAAAGTTTAAATCCATTTCCATACCATCAATAATTTCAATGAAATGTTCAGCCGCTAGGTTGTAGTTTGCGATGGGCGCTAACAAAGCCTTACTAACGGGATGTTGCGGTTTATTTTGATAGAGATTATCAATCTCGCCACGCCACCAAGTAAGTTTAGTTTGTGCAATATGTAACTCAGTACATTCGTCAGCAATATCATCAACTTCACGACAGAATGCATAAAGCGCGGTGATTGCTTCACGTTTATGTTTTGATAAAAACATAAAGCTATAATAAAAACTAGAGCCACTTTGCGCGGTTTTTTGTTGGCAGTATTGTTGGGGGGTCATTTTAAATTTACAGCTTAAATAAGGCTTTAAAAAACACGAATATCCAGTCTGCGTAATTGAGTGTCGGTCTATGATTGAATATATCACCGTTTACTGCGGTAATTTTGCTGATAATGCGTTCTCCCCCAGTAATAATCATCCGCATCTCAAAACCAATACGCCCAGTTAATATACGCCCGAGTGGCTTTCCTGCAAAAAGTAACGCATTAACCCGGCGTAAATTAAATGACATAAATTGCTGCCAATTTGCGTCTATGGTTTTGATGTTATCGACAAAATCTTCAATTTGATATTCGGTGATGCCAAATGCAGCCATTTCATCTTGGCATAAATAAATACGTTGTTTCCCAGCATTTTTTTTGAAGTCAATTGCAATATCTTGCAAAAAATTGATGATTTGCAACGCTGTGCAAATATTATCGGAATGCTTTATATTTTGTACATTTGACTGCTTATAGAGATGCAATAACAGCCTTCCGATAGGATTGGCTGATCGTTTGCAGTAATCTAACACTTCATCGTAATTGGCGTAACGTGTTTTAGTTACGTCCTGACTAAAAGCGTCTAGTAAGTCATAAAATGGTTCGTAAGGTAATTTTTCAGAGTTAATCATTGCGCCTAACGCAATAAATAAATGAGATTGTGGCTTAATGTAGCCATGTAATAGGTCGAGTTCATCACGAAAAGCATTGAGCAAACCTAAGCGCTCTTCAATGATTAAGTTGCCCTCATCTGCAAAATCATCTGCTTGCCTTGCAAAGCTATAAATTAGGCTAACCGGTACCCGCAAATGTCGAGGTAAGAAAATTGAGGCGACAGGAAAGTTTTCATAATGACTACTGGTCAAAGATAAACCCTGATGAGCATGAGCGTTGAAAGTTGTGTTGGGATGAAGTGCATTTGTCATGGCATGAGTATGCCATAAAATATAATATTTTTTATTGTAAAATCTGATGATAAAAAATCAATTTTATTCAATAAATTAATAAAGCTTTGTTAGAATCTACTAAGGTAATTTGTATTTTGCACATTTTAATATTTGGAAGCAATGTATGTTAGCAATTATAGGCGGTACAGGTTTAACTAAACTAGATAACTTGGAAATCACAAGACGTTTAATTGTGCGCACCCCTTATGGCGAGCCATCTCAACCATTAGTGTTTGGCAAAATCGCTGGGCGAGAAGTTATATTTTTAGCACGGCACGGTAATGGTCACACCATACCGCCTCATGAGGTAAATTATCGAGCTAATATTTCCGCTTTGCACTTACAAGGCGTCACTGAAATAGCGGCGATCGCGACAGTAGGGGGCATTCATGCTGATTTAGGTCCTGGTGTAATTGCAATGCCTCATCAAATAATTGATTACACACAGGGACGAAAAAATACATTTTTCGATGGTGTGGATTTCCCAGTAAAGCATATTGATTTTACTGAGCCGTATTGTGCTAAGTTGCGTGCCAAATGGGAGCGAGCAGCTAAAAGTGCAGGAGAGGCTTTAGTTAATCAGGGTGTTTACGCAGTAATGCAAGGACCACGATTAGAAACTGCCGCTGAGATTAATCGTTTAGAGCGTGATGGTGCAACCATGGTTGGTATGACAGGCATGCCCGAGGCTGCACTTGCAAGAGAGTTAGATATTAGCTACGCAGCTATTTGTCCAGTAGCTAATCATGCAGCAGGGCGCGGTTATAGCGTGCATAAAATTCAATACGAGATAATGGTGGATAATTTAAATCAAACCATGGCACGTGTTCGCAATATCATTGCGCAACTTGTTAGCCAAAATGAAGGCTAAGTAAAATGGCTGTTAAGACCGTTTTTCGAATGGGCGAACCATGCTTATTATTAAAGGCAGCGCCAGTTCAACAATTTGACACGCTAGAGCTGCACTCCTTGATACAAGACTTGGAAGACACTATGCAGCATATGAATGGTGCAGGTATTGCTGCACCTCAGATAGGCGTAAGTTTGAGAGTGGTTATTTTTGGACAATTGATTTCACCCAAACAAAAAGAAGAAGATCAAGTTAACAATCCACGATACCCAGAAGCCGATATTTTGCCCTATACAGTACTCATTAATCCAGTAATTACGCCAGTGGGCTCGGAAGTTGAAGATGGTTGGGAAGGGTGTTTGTCGGTACCTAGCATGCGTGGCATTGTGCCGCGTTATACCCGTTTGCATTACAGTGGCTTTGATCAATATGGCAATGTTGTCGATAGACTTGTCAGCGGCTTCCATGCACGCGTTGTGCAACATGAATGCGATCATCTTGATGGGGTTTTATATCCTATGCGAATTACCAATTTAAAAGATTTTGGCTATACCGATGTATTTTTCCCAAATCAGGATGTTCAAGACGACTAATTCTTTGCTATAATCCTGCTTTCGCTAAAATCGTAACGATTAAAGCGTGCTGTATGAGTTTAGTTAGTACAGAAGGAAGAGTGGCAGAGCGGTTTAATGCTACAGTCTTGAAAACTGTCGTGGGTGCGAGCCCACCGTGAGTTCGAATCTCACCTCTTCCGCCAAGTTTATATATAAATTAAAGAGTTACAAGGGTTTAAATAAATCATCTCTCACTCTTTCATACAGCGTAATGCCGTGTAATATAAAATTACTACGGCATTTTTTATAACTGATACTTTTATCAAGGAAATTTAAAATGAGCCAAATCATCATTGACCATAACCCATCTCAAGAAAAACTAAAGGAACTAGGCGTTTCTAGCTGGTCTATCTGGGATTGCGCACCTTCAAAGTTCCCTTTAGATTTCGGCATGACAGAAAGTGCTTATGTGCTTGAAGGCGAAATTGAAGTTACCCCACAAGGCGGCGAAAAAGTTGTTGTTAAAGCGGGTGACTTTGTTGTATTCCCAAAAGGTTTGAAATCAAACTGGGTTGTAACTAAACAGCTGAAAAAGCATTACAAACATAGTTAAGTTATCTGTATTACAGCAGTTAATTAGAAAAAGCCTTGATTATTCAAGGCTTTTTTATTATGCACTTGTGATTGAAGTTTTTTCTTAAAGGGCATTAAATTTCAACAATTAGCATTGTTCGTAGTGCATCAATTTTTGACGTAGTTAATTTTTGCCCTTTTCTAGCGGAGATTATGAAGCTATCTTCAGCACGGTTGCCTAATGTATTGATTTTTGCATTATGTAATTCAATTTCCTGTGATAATAATTTATGTGCAAGCGTTGCAAGCAATCCTGGACGGTCATTAGCAATAATCTCTAATTTGTGATTATTGTTATCAGTCTCTTCTGTAATGGATACCTGAGCTTGAATAGGCATGTATTTAACCTGCCTACTGATGCGACCTTTTAATGGGGCTTCTAGCAAGATGCTTTGATCGAGTTTTTTAGCCAACTCAATTTCAATGAATTTTAATAAACCACTGTAACTTACAGACTTATCAGATTGATCTAAAACAATAAAACTATCTAGTGCATATGCATGATCTGTCGTATAAATTTTAGCTTCTACAATGCTGTAGCCCATACAGTCAAAGAAATTACAGATTCTCGCAAATAAATCATTTTGGTCTTTGCTATATATCATCACTTGAATACCATCGCCACTTGGACTTAAACGCGCACGTACTATTGGTATAGTGGCATTTAAATGTGGGGTAAGTAGTCGGCTATGCCAAGCAATCTCATCGCTTTCATAGCGAATCAAGTAGTTGGAGCCAAATATTTCCCATAAAGGTTCATAGGAGTCCGCACTTAATCCAAATTTATTTAATTTATCTACGGCTTCTAACTTACGCGAGGTAATGGCTTGCTGTGCATATAATAATTTGTTCGTTAGGGCATGCGTGGTGGCGTTAAATAGGCTTTCTAGCAGCCTCGCTTTCCATGCATTCCACACTAATGGGCTTGTGCCCCGAATATCTGCAACAGTGAGCAAATAGAGGGCAGTTAATCTTCGTTCATTTTGTACGAACTGTGCAAATGATTTGATCACACTTGGATCTGATAAATCATATTTCTGAGCTGTTGAAGACATTTGTAGGTGTGCTGCAACTAGCCATGTCACAAGTTCGCTATCACTTTTAGATAGCCCATGGTGCTTGCAGAATCGATTTGCATCTACCGCACCTAATGAAGAATGATCACCGCCGCGTCCTTTGGCAACATCATGAAATAATGCAGCTAAATACAACAAATGGGGTGCATTAAATTCGGCAAATAATTGGCTACAAAGTGGAAACTCATGTTTTAGCTCAGGTTTTGAAAAGCGACGTAAATTTGCTAGTACATTGAGAATGTGTTCATCCACAGTGTAAACATGGAATAAATCGTGCTGCATTTGTCCAGTTATTTTGCCAAATGCGGGGATGTAGCAACCCAAAATGCCATATTGACTCATGGCGCGTAGTGCATGATTTACGCCACTAGGCTGTGACAATATTTGAATGAACAGCTGCTTATTTTCTTGATTATTTCTAAAGTCACGATTCACTAGTTTTTTTATACGTAGTAAGTTTCGTAGTAAATTAGCACTCATACCAGTTAATTCAGAGCGCTGCTCTAACAGCAAAAATGCCTCTAATATCGCTGATGGTTGTTGTTGTAATAAGCCTGCTGTTTTAGCCTCTAATAAATGCCCATGCGCTTCAAATCGATCATTAATTGGTCTAATTACAACGGTTGAGGTTGTTTGAGGGTGCTGCAAAGACTTAAGTAAAATTTCATTCATTAATCGCACAAATTTAACGCTGCGATAATAGCTTTGCATTAATTGCTCACTTGCACGTTTACGTGTTGAATTTACATAGCCTAATGAGTCTGCCAACTCATTTTGGAAGTCAAACAACAGGCGATCTTCACGACGGTTGCTTATAAAATGTAAGCGTATGCGCAATAACTGTAGATTTTTTTGATGCTGTTGAATTTGGCGAGCTTCGAGCGTCGAGATAAGGTTTTGTTTGGTTAAGAGCGCCCAAGTCTTGCCCATGATTGATTGGCGGGAACTGCTCATATTGAGACTTTGTGTAATCCACAGAATCATATGTAGATCTCTCAAGCCACCAGGACTCTCCTTGATGTTTGGCTCTAAATTGTAAGCAGTATCATTAAATTTCGCATGTCGAATTAGTTGTTCTTTGAGTTTTGCATTATAAAATTTAATGACGGCTTCTGGATCAGCGAGTGTCTCGTTAATTTCGCAGATGAATTTTTCATATAGAGGGGTATCGCCTGTCAAAAAACGAGATTCCATTAAATTAGTTTGTACGGTGATATCTTTTTTTGCTTCTTCGGTACATTCTGTCAAAGTTCTCACACTATGACCAACAGTTAACCCGATATCCCACAGTAGGCCTATGAGTAATTCAAGTTTGCTATTAATTGTGGTGTCATTTACAAAGTTTTCTGGTATTAAAATAAGTAAATCAATGTCTGAGTAGGGGTAAAGTTCCCCGCGTCCATAGCCACCTACGGCAATTAAGCAGCATTGTTGATTAATTTGTGTTTGTGACCAGATTTCTACAAGTAATTGGTCAATTAGTTTGCAATGTTGTTTGAATAAACGGGTGTTGTTGGGGCTTTTTAAGAATTCAGCTTTTAATGCTATAAAGCCTTCTTTAAGGTGCTGCCGCCATGCGGCTATGTTTTCAATGTCTGTACTTTTTTTAGTATTTAAATCACCTAAAAGCATATGACTTAAAGCAATTTAATTGGTAGAGACGAAAGCAGGGATAGGGGGTGATTCGCTGGACAACGTCATTACTTCAAAGCCAGTGTCAGTGACTAATATGGTGTGCTCCCATTGTGCTGAAAGGCTACGATCTTTTGTGACAATAGTCCAACCGTCTGGCATTTGTTTAATGTCACGTTTGCCGGCGTTAATCATAGGCTCAATGGTAAACATCATGCCCGCTTTAAGAGTGATGCCCATGCCCGGCCTACCATAATGTAATACTTGTGGGTCTTCATGAAACACCTTGCCGATGCCATGACCACAAAACTCACGCACTACGCTATAACCACTTTTTTCAGTAAATGTTTGGATGGCGTACCCAATGTCACCTAAGGTTGCGCCAGGCTTCACTTTGTTGATACCTAACCACATGGCTTGATAAGTAATTTCGCATAAACGTTTAGCTTGAGTCGTCACTTCACCGACATAAAACATACGGCTGGTATCGCCATGATAGCCATTTTTAATAACGGTAATATCGATATTGACAATATCGCCATTTTTTAACACTTTGTCGCTTGGTACCCCATGACAAATTTGCTGATTAATAGAAGTGCAGATTGATTTAGGATAGGGTTTATGACCATCAGGCGCATAGTTAAGTGGCGCAGGAATGGCTTGCTGTACATCCACAATATAATCATGGCAAAGCTTGTCTAGTTGATCTGTTGTGACGCCATGTACGACGTAAGGGGTAATGAAGTCTAGTACTTCTGATGCAAGCTTGCCTGCAATACGCATCTTTTCAATATCTTGTTGGTTTTTGATTGAGATTGCCATGAACTTACTAGTTAAATAATGTGAATGGCTATTTTAGCATAGTCATTATTCATAATTTAAAATTCTAAGTAATCTGCGGTGCGCCTGTTATACGCATCACACGGTCAATGTCCATTCGTAGTAATTCGGAAATATCATGAAAGTCATCAGGTAAAGCCGCGTCATCCCAGCCATGTGCAGAATGCCTAGCAAGATTCACTGCCAGCGCAACATTTCTTACGCGTTGTTCGCCTGATGCATCATCTTGCATAAGCTTTGAAAGTAGTGGTGGTAACTGAAATTCTACAACCAATATTTTTTGTAAATCTTGCAATTTAAATCCTAATACTTCTTGTTGCGCATTGACACTACGTATGGTTTTATCCGCAAGTTGCATCGCATAAATAGTATTCATTTCTTTAGGTGCAAAGCACCACATGAGCATTTCTGCTAAATCGTGTAGCAAAGCAGCTGTTCGCACTTCTTCAGCGCGTAAATCGGTCAGATGTGTTGCCCAATCAGATGCAAAATCTGCAGCACGATGCGCACGTCGTATAAGTTTTAGTAAATGCATTAAAGCCACTGGGTTGTTCTTAAGAATATCGTCTACTAGAAAATTGGTGGGTATATTTGTAAAGAAAGAAGTTGTGCCCATCATTAAGACTGCTTGTTCCACTTGTAGGAGATCTTGTAGTTGCTGCTTTCTCTTATGTTTTTGTGTATAGCTGAGTACTCTAAAGACCATCATCGGATCATTGATTACTGTAGCTGTAACAGAGCGTGCGCATAACTTATCTTCATCTTTTTTTAATTCTTCTATTTCACGCGCAGTACTTTTAAGCACAGGAATATCTGCGGTGCTTAAAAAACTAATCCATGCATCGATATCTTTTTTGACTGGTTTTGGTTGAACTAACGCCATCTAACAATCTCCCTTTGTTACTTGATAACATACATGATTAAGTGCGAGCTAAAAATGCTAAAAAGAGCAGTAAAAGCATCCCATTCTTCTGAATTGCTTAAGATTGAGTTGTTTTTCTATAGGGTAGTTTGTGAAATTACTTGAAAGCTCAACATTTCATTTAAAGTTAGCTGAAAATATCGCTAAAAGCTAGCAAACTCAGTTAGTTGATGGTATTATGCGCGGTCTGCAATTTAGCAGAAATTCAGCATCAGTAGGTGCTGTAAAATTTACATACAACCCAATCAAGGGTGCTTAAAGTTTTAGGCTTTTAAAAAAGCTTATAAATCAAAGTGTTTTTGGTGTTGTGTGAATTAATAACCCTTTAGAAAAGAGAAATATTATGTCAATCACTATGCGTGATATGTTAGAAGCCGGCGTACACTTTGGCCATCAAACTCGTTATTGGAATCCAAAAATGGCACCGTTCATTTTCGGTGACCGCAATAAAATTCATATTGTTAACCTTGAAAAAACATTGCCATTATTCGAAGATGCGCTAAAGCATGTTCGTACATTAGCGGCAAACAAAGGCCGTATTTTATTCGTAGGTACTAAACGCCAAGCCCGTGACATCGTAAAAGAAGAAGCTAGCCGTGCTGGCTGTGCTTATGTTAATCATCGCTGGCTAGGCGGTATGTTAACTAACTTTAAAACTGTTAAACAATCAATCAAACGTCTACATGATTTTGAAGCAATGTTGTTAGATGGCAGTTTAGAAAAATTTGGTAAGAAAGAAGCGCTAGGTTACAAGCGTGAAATTGAAAAGCTAGAACGCTCTATTGGTGGTATTAAAGAGATGGGTGGCTTACCTGATGCTATTTTCATTATTGACGTTGGCCATGAAAGTGGTGCTATTACAGAAGCAGCTAAATTGGGCATCCCAGTTATTGGTGTAGTAGATACCAATAACTCGCCTGACGGTGTGGCTTTCGTCATTCCTGGTAATGATGACTCTAGCCGTGCAATTCGCTTGTATGCTCGTGGTATCGCCGATGCTGTACTAGAGGGACGTAGTTCAGTGATTTCTGAGCTAGTTAAATCTGCCGCTGAAGAAACGTTAGAGGTCGCTGAAGTAGCAGCTGCATAATTGATGTTTGCTTAAAAGGGGCTTAGTGCCCCTTTTTTAATTTAATAATATATTTTTAGTTTAATTTTTAAATATTAAAAATTAATACATAGAATCAATAGACTAAACTGCATATTGAAAGTAGTTTACAATAATTTAGGAGCTTAAAATGGCTGAAATTACCGCAAGTATGGTAAAAGAATTACGTGAGCGCACAGATGCGCCAATGATGGATTGTAAAAAAGCACTGACTGAAGCCGAAGGCGATATGACGCGTGCAGAAGAAATTCTTCGTGTACGTTTTGGTAATAAAGCAAGTAAAGCTGCTGGACGTGTTGCCGCAGAGGGTACTGTTGGCGTGTGCATTAGTGCAGATGGTAAAACTGGCGCAATGATTGAAGTCAATTCGGAAACGGACTTTTGTGCAAAAAATGAAGATTTCTTGAAATTTGTAAATGAGTTGGCAGCGATTGTTTCAGCTAGTAATCCTGCTGATATCGCAGCAGTGTCTGAACTTACTATGCGTGATTCAACCGTTGAAGGCACTCGTGCGCAATTAGTAGGTAAAATTGGCGAGAACATCACGCCACGTCGCTTTGTTCGTCCAGTAGTTCAAGGTAAATTGGCTAGCTATATTCACGGTAGTAAAATTGGCGTGTTAGTGGACTTGGTAGGTGGCGATGATGCTTTAGCTAAGGATATTGCAATGCACATTGCTGCAGCTAAGCCTAGATCATTAGATGCATCTGGTATTGATGCCAGCTTAATTGAAGCTGAGCGCCGCGTTGCAATTGAAAAAGCAAAAGAAGCAGGTAAGCCGGAAGCTATGCTAGAGAAAATTGCCGATGGTACAGTGCAAAAATTCTTAAAAGACGTGACTTTGTTAAGTCAGATTTTTGTTAAGGATGATAAGTTTACTATTGAGCAGTTGCTTAAATCTAAAGGCGCGTCTGTCGCTTCATTTACGATGTTTACCGTAGGCGAGGGCATTGAAAAAGCAGTGGTTGATTATGCAGCAGAAGTTGCGGCGGCAGCAATGGTTTAGGATTAAAGTTGTTAGGAATAAGCGGGTTATATTTTGTGACCTCATTTTTTCTACTTAGTTAAACGAATGGATTAAGCTTAGCGCTTAATCCATTTTTTTTAGATGAAATTTACTGCTGATTTAGTATTTAAAGTGATTTTTTTATGCCTAAATAGGTGTTTTTATGCTTAAATAAGCAAACTTAAAAAGAGAGAATTATTATGGCAGCACCCGCCTACAAACGGATCTTACTTAAACTTTCTGGCGAGGCTTTGATGGGCGATGATGCCTATGGCATTAACCGTGCAACAATTAGTCGTATTGTTAGCGAAGTCAAAGAAGTGGTTGATTTAGGCGTGCAAGTAGCAGTAGTCATAGGTGGAGGTAATATATTTCGTGGTGTAGCGCCTGCAGCCGAGGGGATGGATAGGGCTACTGCAGATTATATGGGGATGCTGGCGACCGTAATGAATGCGATGGCACTGCAAGATGCCATGAAAAATATTGGGCTTAATGCTAGGGTGCAAAGTGCCTTGAATATTGAACAAGTGGCCGAGCCATATATACGCGGTAAAGCCATTCGCTATTTAGAAGAAGGGCGTGTGGTTATTTTTGGTGCGGGGACTGGTAATCCATTCTTCACTACAGATACTGCAGCAGCCTTGCGTGGTATGGAAATGAATGCCGACGTTGTCATTAAGGCGACAAAAGTTGATGGTATTTATACGGATGATCCGAAAACAAATCCTGAGGCCATGCGCTATAAAACCATTAGTTTTGATGAAGCTATCATTAAAAACCTTAAAGTGATGGATGCAACGGCACTCACTTTATGCCGTGATCAAAAACTGCCTATCATTGTGTTTAGTATTTTCAAGCAAGGCGCACTGAAGAGGGTGTTAATGGGCGAAGATGAAGGCACGATGGTAACCCCTTAGCTCTTGAGTTTTAAGGTGGTTATAGTCCTCATTCTACTAGTATCTTAATAGTCTGTTTTCCCTAAAAATATGTACCAGTTATCAATAAATATCAGCTTTTAGTTGGAGAAGTAAATGTTAGATGAAGTGAAGAAAAACGCGGCTCAAAAAATGCAGAAATCATTAGAAGTGCTGAAAAATGATTTAGCTAAAGTGCGTACAGGTCGTGCCCATGTTGGCTTGTTAGACCATGTGATGGTTGAATACTACGGCTCCATGGTGTCTGTGAACCAAGTGGCAAACGTCAATCTTGGGGATGCTCGCACCATTAATGTACAGCCATTCGAAAAAAGTATGATTGGTAAGGTTGAAAAGGCTATTCGTGACTGTGACTTAGGTTTAAATCCAGCCACAAATGGCGATTTAATTCGCGTGCCCATGCCTATGCTTACTGAAGAACGTCGTCGTGACATGACTAAGATTGTACGTGCAGAAGCCGAAGGCGCTAAGGTGTCCA
The DNA here is from genome assembly GCA_947503455.1 of Betaproteobacteria bacterium. Classification (GTDB taxonomy): domain Bacteria; phylum Pseudomonadota; class Gammaproteobacteria; order Burkholderiales; family Methylophilaceae; genus Methylotenera. The sequence goes on along the minus strand of CANNEG010000017.1, from coordinate 4,455 downwards.
TTCGTAATGTACGGCGCGATGCTAATGACGCACTAAAAAAAATGTTGAAAGATAAAGAAATTCCTGAGGACGACGAGCGCCGTGCACAAGATGATATCCAAAAAGCGACAGATAAAGCCGTGGCGGAAGTCGACAAGATGCTCCAAGTAAAAGAAGCTGAATTGATGGCTGTTTAAGGTTAAGAAATTGCTACTTCATTTTCAATTAACATTTTCAAAATTACCCCTACCTAATTGGAACTCACTTGGCTTTCTTTTCTAGCGGTACACAAACTATTCCAGTAATCACTGAAATGCCTAAACATATTGCTGTGATTATGGATGGCAATGGCCGTTGGGCCCGTAAGCGTTTCTTGCCTAGAATTGCTGGGCATAAACGTGGTGCTGAAACGATACGTGATTTAGTTAAATCTTGCTCAGATATGAATGTCGAATATCTAACGCTTTTTGCTTTCAGTAGTGAAAACTGGCGTAGGCCTGCAGACGAAGTCTCATTTTTAATGGGTTTGTTTATGCATGCACTTCAGCGAGAAGTGGTGAGGATGAATAAAAATAACGTCAAATTGATTGTGATTGGAGATCGCAGTCGTTTCGATGTGAACCTTATAAAGCAAATTGAGGCTTCAGAAAAAATTACAGGGAATAACACTGGCCTAATACTGACGATTGCTGCAAATTATGGTGGTCGTTGGGATGTGTTGCAGGCGGTCAATAAAATGCAGTTAGCGGAACCGCAACTTGTGGGTTCCTATCAAGAAGAGCATCTCACATCATATTTATCAATGAACTATGCGCCTGAGCCGGATTTATTTATACGTACGGGTGGAGAAAGTCGCATTAGTAATTTTTTACTTTGGCAACTCGCTTATACAGAACTTTATTTCACGGATACATTATGGCCAGATTTCAATGAAGCGGCTTTAAATTTAGCTATTCAATCTTACCAAAAACGCGAGCGTAGATTTGGTCGCACGAGTGAACAGTTAAGCGATGCAATTGCCGATACTGCAACGTAATATTATCGTTAAAATATAAATGCTTAAAACAAGAATCATTACAGCTATCGTGCTTGCTATTGGATTTTCAGTGGCTTTATTTAAGGCGTCTAACCAAGTTTGGACTGTTATTACATTCACTGCAACATTAATCGCTCTTTGGGAATGGTCTAATCTAATTAAGCTAACTAAGCTTCAAATGCTACTGAATTTAGCAGGTGCATTGAGCATAGGTTTGATGATGTTATTCTCATCACATTTATCAATAGGCCATTACAAGGACGAACTGGAATTTGGTTTGTTGTTTATATCCACGGTATTTTGGGTAGTCTTAATCCCATTTTGGCTTATTTCTAGAAAGACAATTAATAATAAATTAGTAATGGCGATGTTGGGCTTATTGTTATTGCTTGCTACCTGGGTCGCTTTAAATGGCCTAGAGCTCATTAGCCCTTGGTTGTTATTAGCCGTGCTATCAACTGTTTGGTTGGCGGATAGCGCTGCATATTTCGCAGGGAAACGGTTTGGGCGCCATAAACTTGCACCGGAAATTAGTCCTGGAAAGACTTGGGAAGGTGTTGCAGGTGCAATGCTAGCGTCAACTTTTTATGGCTTACTACTTTGCTATTATTTGCATATTAGTCGCTGGTTAATTGTGGGTCTGTGGATTATTGTCGTGCTCAGTATCATGGGAGATTTATTTGAATCGCTATTGAAGCGCCAGGCTGGCAAAAAAGATAGCAGCCATCTACTTCCTGGCCATGGGGGCGTGCTTGACAGAATCGATGGTTTAATCTCGACACTACCTTTAGTTTTATTCTATATTTACTTCCCTATTTTTGCGAATCTTCAATTACATGTTCGATAAATTGAGTCCGCGAAAAATTCAACATGTGACTATCCTTGGTGCTACTGGCACCATTGGTATGCAGACATTAGATGTCATTTCGCAACATGCCGATCGCTTTGCTGTTTTCGCTTTAACTGCAAACAATAATGTTAAAGGTTTGTTCGCCTTATGTGAAAAATATAAGCCGCAATATGCCGTCATGCTGCAGGAGTCAGCTGCGGCAATGTTAAGTGCGCAACTAAAAAGTATTGGATCAACTACTGTTGTCTTGCATGGTGAGGCAGCGCTTAGCGAAATGTCTTCACATGATGGGGTTGATATTGTGATGGCAGCTATTGTCGGTGCTGCAGGGCTACATCCAGCTATGGCTGCAGCGAAAGCCGGCAAGCGTATATTACTGGCAAATAAAGAAACACTGGTGATGGCAGGTAATTTATTCATGCAGGCGGTGGTGAACGGTGGGGCTACCTTACTCCCTATTGACAGCGAACATAACGCAATATTTCAAGCGATGCCTCAGCAAAAGGGTGGCAGTTTAGCTAGCATGGGCGTCAAGCGCGTGTTGTTAACGGCATCTGGTGGACCTTTTAGAAATTCAAGCATTGAAGAGTTAAAAGCCGTGACTCGCAGACAAGCATTAAACCACCCTAACTGGGTGATGGGTCCAAAAATAACTATAGACTCTGCTACTTTAATGAATAAAGGTTTGGAGGTCATTGAGGCCTATTGGCTTTTCAATGCGCTCCCTGAGCAGATTGAAGTGGTTGTTCATCCGCAAAGTGTAATTCATTCTATGGTTGAATATATTGACGGCAGCATATTGGCGCAACTGGGCAATCCGGATATGCGTACGCCTATTGCTTATGGATTGGGTTATCCAGAGCGATTAAGTAGTGGTGTGAGTAGCCTAGATTTACTTACCACTGCGCGTTTAGACTTCTGTGCGCCAGATACAATACGTTTTCCTTGCTTGCGAATTGCTTATGATGCCTTAAATGCAGGTGGCACTACGCCAGCAATTTTGAATGCTGCCAATGAAATAGCTGTTGAGGCATTTTTGGCAGAGAAAATTGGCTTTATGGATATCCCTAACATTATTGATGGCGTGCTGTCAGTGGCTAAAGTAGAACATGTTGAATCAATTGAGCAATTAGTAGTGGTTGATACGATGGCAAGACAATCTGCCACAATGCTGATTAAAGCTTTATGCTAACCGCGCTGGCTTTCATTTTAACGCTAGGCTTATTGGTGACTGTGCATGAGTATGGTCATTTTCAGGTTGCGCGGTGGTGTGGAGTCAAAGTATTAAAGTTTTCTATAGGTTTTGGTAAGCCACTTTGGACTAAAAAAATTGGCTTAGATAAAACAGAGTTTGTACTAGCGGCAATACCCTTAGGCGGCTTTGTCAAAATGTTAGATGAGCGTGAGTTTGAGCAGGATACAGTGTCGCCACATGATTACTCAGAAGCGCAGCTAAAACGTGCTTTCAATCGCCAACCCGTCAACAAGCGCATTGCCATTGTGTTAGCAGGGCCGATGGCTAATTTATTGCTGGCTATTTTTTTATATTGGCTGTTGTTTATGACAGGAGTCGTGGGAGTGAAACCAACACTAGGAAAAGTACTTGATTCTAGTGCTGCGGCAACCGCTAATTTTGTGTCTGGTGAAACTATACAGAAAATCAATGGTAGAGACGTATCGACATGGCAAGAGGTAAGTTGGTTTTTATTGAACGAATCTTTAAAAAATAGCAGTGTAGAAATTCAAGCTATAAGCAGTAATCAAGAAATTCTAACGCATCAACTTAGTTTGTCAGCAATCAATATTGATGATGTGAGTAAGGATACTTTAACATTGCTGGGGTTGACTGTTATCCAGCCTAATATTGCTGCGCGTGTTGGCGATGTCGTTAATGGCAGTCCAGCAGATTTGGCTGGATTAAAAACAAATGATTTAGTATTGTTGATTGGCAATACACAGGTTAAATCATGGGAAGATTTTGTAGAAGTCGTTAGGCAGCATGCCAATGTCCCTCTTGATGTGCTGGTACTGCGTAACTCTGCAGAAATTAAATTAACAGTAAGGCCGAGTGCTGTGATTGAAAATGGCAAAGAAGTTGGGCGTATTGGTGCTGCATTGAGAATTGAGCAAAGTGAGATTGATCGATTTTTTGTAACTGTTCATTACTCTGCAATACAATCACTCGTAAAGGCAACAGAGAAAACTTGGGAAACTGCAATTTTCAGTTTAAAAATGCTGGGTAAAATGGTTTCAGGGCAAGTATCTTGGAAAGGGATGAGTGGGCCGGTTACTATTGCTCACTATGCTGGGCAAAGTGCTGGTATGGGTATTAAGGTCTTTATTGGATTTTTGGCACTCATTAGCATTAGTATAGGGGTGCTGAATCTATTGCCTATACCAGTTTTAGATGGGGGTCATTTGATGTACTATATGGTTGAAATTTTAACTGGTAAAGCTGTACCCGAGTCGGTGATGGTGGTTGGACAAAAAATTGGCTTTTCTATGCTAGGTTTTATGATGGTCATCGCGTTTTATAATGATATAAATAGATTGATAACAGGCTGATTGCATGTCAATAAAAAAATTAATA
>CANNEG010000016.1:0-24007 GCA_947503455.1 Betaproteobacteria bacterium | reverse complement strand
CCCCGTTCAACAATGCCTGAGCAAGCTGCACATCGTAAGTCATCTAATAGTAAACTAGACTGTACGAGGGGATGTGCAGGATCGTCGCCAAACGGTTGGCTAAAACGCTGCCATTGATCTTGAGTATCTAAAATGGTCCAAGATGGGTTTGGTATGGCCGGCTCTGGCGTAAAAGTATTAGTTAGCAAAAAAGCATTCCGTTAAACAATATGATTGCATATTTATGTCAGAAGTTTAGAGTAATTTCTAGGTGTAATTATATATTGAAAATCAAGCAATCAGCCCCATACTACTGTCATATCAAATGAAATGGAGTGAAACATGCGCTTTGACAAATTAACGACTAAATTTCAACAAGCACTCAATGATGCACAAAGTTTAGCGGTTGCAAATGACAGCCCGACAATCGAGTCTTTACATTTACTAGACGCTTTAATTAAGCAAGAAGATGGCGGAACAAGCTCTCTACTGGCGCATGCTGGCGTACATTTAACACCGCTTAAAACTGCTGTAGCGAGCGCCATTAGCAACTTACCGAAATCATCAGATAGCGCTGGCGAAGTGGCGATATCACGTGATTTGAATAACCTACTGAATATTACTGACAAGCTAGCCTTAAAACGTGGTGATGGCTTTATTGCCAGTGAGATGTTTTTGTTAGCGCTGGCCGATGATAAAGGCCCAGCAGGCAAATTACTTAAAACGCATGGTTTATCTAAATCGGCGATGGATCAGGCCATTAACGAGGTGCGTGGTGGCGAACAAGTAAATGCCTCTGATGCTGAATCTAATCGAGAGTCTCTCAAAAAATATACGGTAGATCTCACTGAAAGAGCTATGTTAGGCAAGCTAGATCCTGTGATTGGGCGTGACGATGAAATCCGTCGTGTGATTCAAGTATTAATGCGCCGCACTAAAAATAACCCGGTATTAATTGGTGAACCTGGTGTGGGTAAAACCGCCATTATTGAAGGTTTAGCGCAACGCATTATTAATAGTGAAGTGCCTGATTCACTTAAGGGTAAAAAGGTCTTATCTTTAGACATGGCAGCTTTATTGGCTGGCGCTAAATACCGAGGTGATTTTGAGGAGCGTTTGAAATCTGTACTGAAGGAGTTGTCGCAAGACGAAGGTCAAACCATCCTATTTATTGATGAAATTCATACGATGGTGGGTGCGGGTAAAGCTGAAGGCGCCATGGATGCTGGCAATATGCTGAAACCTGCTTTAGCGCGTGGAGAGTTGCACTGCGTAGGGGCGACTACTCTAGACGAATATCGTAAATACGTCGAAAAAGATGCCGCCTTAGAACGTCGCTTTCAGAAAGTACTCGTTGATGAGCCAAGTGTTGAGGCTACTATTGCTATTTTGCGTGGGTTACAAGAGAAGTATGAATTGCACCATGGCGTAGAAATTACTGACCCGGCGATTGTCGCGGCTGCTGAGCTTTCACATCGTTATATTACAGATCGATTTTTACCTGACAAAGCCATTGATTTGATTGATGAGGCGGCTTCGCGCATCAAGATGGAAATAGACTCTAAACCAGAGATTATGGATAAGCTGGAGCGTCGTTTAATTCAGCTCAAAATTGAGCGTGAAGCAGTGCGCCGTGAAAAAGATGAAGGTAGCAAAAAACGCTTTGACTTAATTGAAGAAGAAATTGTTAAATTAGGCAGAGAGTATGCAGATTTTGAAGAGATATGGAAAGCTGAAAAAGCTCAAGTGCAAGGGTCTTCAAATATCAAAGAGGCGATTGAAAAAATAAAATTTGAGATGGAAGAGGCTACCCGTAAAGGTGAGTGGCAAAAAGTTTCAGAATTGCAGTATGGCAAATTACCAGCACTTGAAGCGCAGTTAAAACAGGCTTCCAATGCTGAAGCCACTTCAACCCAAGCTAAAAATAAAATGTTACGTACTGAAGTGGGTGCAGACGAGATTGCAGAAGTAGTGAGTCGCGCGACGGGCATTCCTGTCGCAAAAATGATGCAAGGAGAACGCGGCAAGTTGCTGACGATGGAAACAAAATTGCATGAACGTGTGGTAGGCCAAGATGAAGCTGTGCGACTAGTATCAGATGCCATTCGTCGTTCACGTTCAGGGTTAGGTGACCCCACTCGCCCCTACGGCAGTTTCTTATTTTTAGGGCCAACTGGTGTGGGTAAGACCGAGTTATGTAAGGCGTTAGCAGGCTTTCTGTTTGACAGTGAAGATCACTTGATTCGCATTGATATGAGCGAATTTATGGAAAAACACTCCGTAGCTCGCATGATAGGCGCCCCGCCTGGCTATGTTGGTTATGAAGAAGGTGGCACTTTGACAGAAGCTGTGCGTCGTAAACCATATAGCGTCATTTTGCTAGATGAGGTAGAAAAAGCACATCCGGACGTATTTAATGTACTGTTGCAAGTGTTAGATGACGGTCGTTTGACCGATGGCCAAGGCCGCACTGTAGATTTTAAAAACACAGTGATTATCATGACCAGCAATTTAGGCTCACAAATGATACAGAGCATGAGCGATCAAGACTACCAAGTGGTAAAGCTGGCGGTAATGGGTGAAGTTAAAACTCACTTTAGACCCGAGTTTGTCAACCGCATCGATGAAGTCGTGGTTTTTCATGCCTTAGATGAAGCCAATATTAAATCAATTACAGCGATTCAGTTGCAGTACTTGGCTAAGCGCCTTGCTGCTATGGATATGCAGATGGAAATTACCGATGCGGCTATTTCCGAAATCGCCAATGCAGGCTTTGATCCAGTCTATGGCGCAAGACCCCTTAAACGTGCGATTCAGTCTGAGATTGAAAATCCATTAGCACGTGAAATTCTGACGGGTAATTTTATGGCTAAAGATATAATTAAAGTTGACGTTAAGGCAGGTAAGATTGTATTTTCAAAATCAACAGTCTAATTTTTAAGCGCGCACTGAAGAGGGGTAAGTTTGTTCAGAAGCTCTTTAGGTCATCCGTTTTATCGGGTAGTCTTTACTGTGCTTTTCATAGCAACAGGGACCGCGCGCGCGGAGTTAAATACATCGCCATTAGATGGTTTTGACAGCGAACCGCCCATCATTAAAGATTTATTGATAAGTGCTAATAGCTTAGTCAGTAATGAAGATGATATAGAGGCTACTTGGAAAGCAGCTTCTATGTATTGCAAAGCTGCACACTATGGCAGTGCTGAAGCGGCTTATAGACTAGGCATGTTGTATGCATTTGGCCGTGGCGTGCCTGAAAATCGCAACTATGCAGCAAACCTATTTGGCATTGCATCAACGCATGGGCATTATGAAGCGCAACGAATGCTCGAAACGATACAAATCAAAACTGCAGATACGCCGCTGTGTGTCGTTGAAGAGATTGCCCCTGAAAAACCCCTAATCTTAATGACAGGACTTGCAGAATCCACCCCTGAAATTGATCAATATATCGCCAATCTCCCCAAAAATAAACGCTGGGTTTTGAGTTTGGTAAGCTCCATTTCGAAATGGTACAACGTCGATGAAAAATTAGTACTGTCAATTATTTCAGTAGAATCTAATTTTGTGAATATTGCAAAATCGCATAAAGATGCACATGGATTAATGCAATTAATTCCTGATACTGCTGAGCGTTTCAACGTTAAAAATGCTTTTGATGCCAGTCAAAATATTAAAGGTGGAGTGGCTTACTTACGGTGGTTATTGGCCTATTTTAAAGGCGATGTCACGCTTGCAGTAGCGGCTTACAACGCGGGTGAAGGTGCCGTAAATAAATACAAAGGCGTTCCGCCTTATGCAGAAACCCGCCAGTACGTTAAAAAAGTTTTAGCGCGCTACCCATTAAAAACGCATATTTATGATGCTGACATTACCGCCCCTTCACCTGTATTTAAAACAGGGAAATTTAAGCGATTCATCTAATTCGTTAGCTTCACTTGTTTACCAAAAATTAAGAGCCTATCAAAATGCAGCAAATGACACACCAAATTGCCGTGCAAACGCAGGGAAGAAAACTTTATGACATCACAACAGAAGTCACTACATGGGCTAAAAATTGTGGTCTACGCACAGGATTAATCACGCTATATATTCAGCACACTTCGGCAAGTCTGTTGATTAATGAAAATTATGACCATGATGTACTGGTTGATATGGAAGCTTTTTTTAGTCGTTTAGTGCCAGATGGCGACCCATTATTTATCCATACTATTGAAGGGCCAGACGACATGCCAGCCCATGTGCGAAGTGCACTCACGCAAACACATTTATCTATTCCGCTAATAGACGGCAAGGCTGCATTAGGGCAATGGCAAGGCATCTTTTTATATGAACATCGCCATGTGCAAAGCCAACGTAAAATTCTGTTACATCTCATTGGCTCATAACAATTTGATACAGAACCGTTACATCATAGTCATGATTCAGCGTTAACCTTTCGCTAAAATAATAAGCAATAAATCGTGTTAGATAATTAGCACGCAATCACTTAATAAAAAAGGAAAGTATGATGTCTATTTTATTACGCTCTATATTAGCGTTAAGTTTAATGGTGGTCTTTGTGGTGGGTTGCGAACAAAAAGAAATGGCTACGCCCAGCGTGGCTCCAAGTATTCCAGTAGCTACGCCAGCATCAGAAAAAGAAGTCACTGGTGGTTATGAACCTACGGCAGAAGAGCGCGTTCCTGGCATTACCATTGATGCTATTGCTTTAGATGCCGCTTTAATTGCAGCTGAAGCTGAGGCAAATCAGACTAAAAAATAAATTCTCCGCCAACATCACCACGGCTTCAAATCTGGAGGATTTTTAATACCTTCAATCAGCAAGACAATTTCAATGTCATTCCCAATCGGACCTTTAGGCTGAGATCCCCAAGCAAAGCCGTAATCCGAAGCCTTAATTACTGTATGCGCCTCAAACCCTGCTCGCTGACCGCCCCATGGATCATTGCCGAAACCAAGCAGCTTGAAGGGGAAGGAAATTTCTTTTGTGACTCCGTGTAAAGTTAAATTTCCAGTCAGAAGCCCTTCATCTTGAGTCGTTGCTTCAATTTTTGTGCTGACAAAATTCATCCAGCCAAATTTTCCAGCATCCAGATAATCTGCTTTTTCACGTATATGTGCATCGCGCTTGGCATGATTTGTGTTAACACTCATCACATTAATTTTGGCTTCTACGCTGGACTTAGACAAGTCTGAACGATCAATCAGGACTTTCCCTTTAATGTCAGGAAAAGTCCCTGTGGTTTTGGATACAACATGGCGAATAGTAAAGCTGGCAAAGCTATGCGTGCTGTCAATGACGTAGGTATCAGTATCTGCTACTGCAGGTAAATTAACCAATAAAATAAGCAAAGTAAGCAGTTTTTTCATGTATCACTCCACCTTAGGTTATGCGTTGAATCTGATTAAATAGAATACTGAGAGGTCTTAAAGTATCAGCTTAAGGTCATGCGCAATATCAACTGGTTTTTCGCCATAATCGATGTAAAGTCTAATCTTGCCCGCTTTGTCAAAGACATACATACCAGCACTATGATCAACCGTATAGCCCCCTTTACCTTGGACATCTACTTTTTTAACATAAATTTTAAAGGTTGCAGTAACAGCAGAGGTTTCTTGCTCATTACCGCGCAAACCAATAAATCGTTTATCAAAAGAGGGGACGAATTGGGCTAACACTGCTTGCGTGTCTCGTTCTGGATCAAGCGTGACAAACAATACTTGCAGCTCATCAGCGCGTGGCCCAAGCAATTTCATGGTTTGTTTGAGGTCTATCATCGTCGTTGGACAAACATCTGGGCAATGCGTATATCCAAAAAATAGCACCACCGCTTTACCTTTAAAATCCGTCAATGCCCGCGGTTTACCTGTATGGTCAGTTAGACTTAAAGTTTGTGCAAAGTCTGCACCGGTAATGTCCGTGGCAACGAATTGATTCCCTTCAATAGCAGGTTTACAAGCCGTTAAAACACTTATGAATAAAAGCATCAGAAAATATCGCATATCGCTTCGAAACCTTAATTAATCTTTACTATTATGAATATATCTTTATATTTAAAGCATATTTGATTTTAACATGCGACAAGAATTACACCCTTTAGTTTACAATAATACTTTTACAAAATTAGTTTAAAAGGTAGCAACATGGCAATTCCAACCTCAATGGCAGACCGCGATGGCGTAATTTGGTACGACGGAAAGATGGTTAACTGGCGCGATGCCACAACCCACGTGTTAACGCATACCTTGCATTACGGCATGGGGGTATTTGAAGGCGTACGCGCTTACAAAACTGACAAGGGCACAGCAATTTTCCGTCTAAAAGAACATACAGACCGACTATTTCGTAGTGCGCATATTTTGCAAATGAAGATGCCTTTCAGCAAAGAAGAGCTCATGGAGGCGCAAAAAGCCGCAGTACGTGAAAATAATTTAGAATCTGCCTACATGCGTCCAATGGCATTTTATGGTGCAGAGGCAATGGGGATTTCCGCTAAAACGCTATCAACCCATGTGATTGTTGCTGCATGGAAATGGGGCGCATACATGGGTCAAGATGCTTTAGATAATGGAATTCGTGTAAAAACATCTTCATTTTCACGCCATCATGTGAATATCACAATGTGTAAAGCTAAAGCCAATGGCAATTATATGAATAGCATCTTAGCGCACCAAGAAGCAGCGATGGACGGCTACGATGAAGCTTTACTATTAGATGTAGATGGATTTGTTGCAGAAGGTTCTGGTGAAAATATATTTATTATTCGCAATGGCAAACTCTATACGCCAGACCTCACTAGCGCGTTAGAAGGTATCACCCGCGACACAATCTTACAGCTTGCTGCAGAAATTGGCCTGACTATAATTGAAAAACGTATCACTCGCGATGAAGTATATTCAGCTGATGAGGCCTTTTTTACCGGAACCGCGGCAGAAGTAACTCCTATTCGAGAACTTGACCACCGTAATATTGGCACAGGCACAGCAGGTCCGATTACCAAACAATTGCAAAAAATGTACTTTGATGCGGTAACGGGCAAGTCAGCTAAGCATGCAGATTGGTTAACCTTGGTATAAATTTTAAAATGACTATCATAGAAGCAATTGAAATATCGGCAAAAGATTTACCCTTACACTGCCCTAATGATGATGTCGCACTTTGGTCATCGCATCCTCGGGTGTTTTTAGATGTTGCCAAAACTGGACATGTAGCTTGCCCTTATTGCGGCACAAAATATAAACTTAAAGCTGGGGAAGTGATTTTGCAGCATTAAAATCATCTAATCTGCGGTGTAGATTGTATACAAGGTGCTTGAATGATATTATCCAAAAATAGATACGTATTTAATAAAGGGACGTTATGTTTACATTAACAATTAGCTTCAACTCTGTTGCAGCGTATATTGTTGCAGCAGATCTTGTCCTTCTGCTTTCATACGTATTATTCATCATAAATAAAAAGAAGAAGCTAGAAAGAACCATTACCCGAATAACCGATTTTGTAACCGAGTATTTTTTAAATACTGGCGTGGAAGTCCTTGTGACTTGCTTTCAACTCCCAAACTCTGCAAACTTTAATGTGCAGATTGAATCTGCTCCATTAAAAAGATTCAGATTCTCCAATATTTTAGAAAGTAATTTAATCTCCCATATTTTTAGAATCACGGGCAGTAAAGTTGAAAAAATATACTGGCGCTTCCCAGTGACCCCTCAAAATGAGGCACTGTTTACTGACGAAAATAGTAAGGTAGAAAAGGATGATCCGTATCTTACTGAGATGCGCGCTGCAGCCGTCGATGACTATACGGTCTCTGAAGTTAGCTGGGAAAAAGATTAAGGCGTCATTCCTTAATTAATTAGGTTCCTATAAAGTCTTTATTTCCGCAGATTTACCCCACAACCTTTCTATCACCTGCTTGGCATTCTTGGCCTTACTGTTGGTCCAAAAATTGACCTCGCAGGGTTGCTGAACACTCGACAGCAAACCTGTTTCAATTAAACGATTTTTTAACTGGTTAGCTACTGCCTCACCAGTTTCAATCAAAACAATGTCTTGTCCAACAACCTCTGCAATCAGATCTCGCACGAACGGATAATGTGTACAACCCAGCACGATGGTATCTGCACCCTCTGCCAGCAATGGCGCGCAATATTGTCGTATTAAATCTTTAGTGCTATTAACTGTTAATTCGCCTCGCTCGATACACTCCACCAAACCTACACAGCCTTGGGTAACCACTTCTACATTACGCCCATAACTTTCTAACAATGCCGCAAATTGTGCGCTTTTGAGTGTCCCTACCGTAGCTAGGATACCGATAATGCCATTTTTGCTGGCTTCTGCTGCAGGTTTAACTGCAGGCTCCATGCCTATAATTGGCAAACTGTATCTTTCACGCATGGCGTCAATTGCAGCGGCTGTTGCCGTATTACAAGCAACAACAAGGACTTTAGCGCCTTTAGCAATCAAAAAATCTGCTATTGCAAAGCAACGGGATTGAATTTCTGCGTTAGTTTTGCTGCCATAAGGTGCATATTGACTATCGGCAACATAGAGAAGTTGCTCATAAGGTAGTAACGCATGAATATGTTTTAAGACGGAAATCCCACCTACGCCAGAATCAAAGACGCCTATTGGGTTATTCGCAAGAGATCTTTCGCTTGAGATAGTGGGTTGTGGGCTCATGGCTAGGTTGTCATCAGTTACAATGCATATATTATAAACTATAGCGATTATAAGCCAGCAAGGGGCTTCATTATGGGAAATAGACTGAGTAAAATTTATACACGCACAGGCGATGATGGCACTACGGGGTTAGGCGATGGCAGTCGCATTAACAAAGACAGTTTACGTGTTGAAGCCATGGGCGACTTGGATGAGTTAAATTCTATCATCGGCATCATGCTAACAGAACCCGTGCCTAAAAATTTGGAAGCCATACTCTCGCACATTCAGCATGACTTATTTAACGTAGGCGGTGAAATCTGCATTCCTGGGTATGTTATTTTGCAGCAATCTCGTGTTACTGATTTAGAGGGGTCAATTGATTTATTAAACGAACACCTAGCACCTCTAAAGGAATTCATTTTACCTGGAGGCACAAAAGCTGCCGCTTATTGCCACCTTGCACGCACAGTATGTCGTCGCGCCGAACGCAAACTGGTCGAGCTACATCGCAATGAAAAAGTCACCGATATTTCATTGAAATATTTAAATCGTCTGTCTGATTTATTATTTGTGATGTGCCGCAGCATTAACAAAGAAGCTGGGATCAGTGATGTATTGTGGAAAAATGAGCATGGTGCAATTTAAGCTATAATCCAACCATGATTAAAAAACTGTTAGATAGAATTTTTAAACCCAAGCACGCTAAGTCCGAGCACAATCAAGTTGCGATTGTTAGAATGCAACAAAACCAGCCGCACAGGCCGATACTCAGGTCAAAACCAGGTGCAAAACCAAGTCATAAAAATGTGGATTTTATCAATCATGGCGCACTATCCATAGCATATAAAACGCATAAAATAGACCGTAATTTATTAAGTAATGCTGCACTTAAAACAACTGAAGGCTTACATAAAGCCGGCTTCGAGGCCTACATTGTGGGTGGTGCGGTACGTGACTTACTGCTCAATCGCACACCTAAAGATTTTGATGTTGCCACGGATGCCACACCTGAAGAAGTGAATCGAATTTTTAGACGCTCGCGCCTAATTGGCAAAAGATTTAGATTGGTGCATGTTTTATTTGGCGATGAAACCATAGAGGTTTCTACATTTCGTGGCAGTCATCTTGAAGCTGAGGGAGACTCCAAAGTTTCCGATTCTGGTCGCATTATTCGGGACAATGTCTTTGGCTCAATTGTAGATGATGCAATACGCCGTGACTTTACTGCTAACGCTTTATACTACGATCCAGCTAGTCAAGAAGTGTTCGACTTTCACAATGGTTATGCTGATATTAAAGCGGGTGTATTACGCATGATAGGTAAACCAGAAACGCGCTATGCCGAAGACCCCGTGCGTATGCTACGTGCAGTGCGTTTATCCGCCAAATTAGGCTTAAAGATAGAGCCTAGCACCCAAGCACCTATTGCTAAAATGGCTGACTTATTGCAGGACGTGCCCCCTAGTCGCTTATTTGATGAAATGCTAAAGCTGTTTTTATCTGGGCATGCCATGGAAAGTGTGACGGCGCTTCGTGAACAACATCTGCACCATGGTTTATTGCCTATGCTAGATGTAGTGTTAGAACAACCGATGGGTGAACGGTTTGTTATGCTAGCATTACAAAATACTGATAACCGCATACTCTCTGGCAAGTCTGCTAATCCCAGCTTTTTATTTGCAACTTTGCTATGGCATGAAATGCTCGCGGCTTGGGAAATCTATAAAAAAGATGGTCATCATGCGATTCCAGCACTTCACATGGCGATGACAGAAGTGATTGCAACGCAGGCGGAAAAGCTAGCAATTCACAATCGTTATACTGCCACCATGAAAGAAATTTGGGGGTTGCAACCACGCTTTGAACAACGCGCTGGCAAACGACCTTTTGGTTTGCTTACACATCCTCGCTACCGTGCTGGCTATGATTTTTTATTATTACGCTGCGAATCTGGCGAACTACCCATGGAATTAGGTGAATGGTGGACCGCATTTGCCGATGCAGATGGAGATACCCGCACTGCCATGTTGCAGGCTGATACTGAGCCTAAAAAACGTAGGAAAAGAACCCGCAAAAAAATTAGTACTGTTGAAGCTTTGTAAGAAAACTTACATATTGCTAAACATTTCAGTGATGCCAAAAGCTTACATTGCGCTAGGTAGTAATCTACAAGACCCCGTCAAGCAGGTGCAATCTGCCTTACGTGCTGTGGCAAACATTCCCAACACACGCCTGATTAAGCAATCATCACTTTATCAAACCGCGCCAATAGATTGTGTGAGTGACGCTCAACAGCCTGTACCTGACTTCATTAATGCGGTTGTATTGCTAGAAACTGACTTAACGCCGATAGCATTATTGGACGCTTTGTTTGAAATTGAAAATACTGCTGGGCGTGTGCGCCCCTACCTGAATGCGCCCCGAGTACTGGATTGTGATCTGTTGCTATATGACAATATAACAATAAACACTAGTAAACTTATATTGCCTCACCCGCGTATGCATAGCCGTGGTTTTGTTTTATTACCCTTATTTGAAATTGCACCGCATTTATCACTACCAAATCATGGCAAAATAGCGCAATTAATACAAAACAATCAATTTACAGACATAAAAAAACTTTAGGTTTAAAAAAAGTCACATGAGCATTTTTAACAGATTTCCTTATATCGTCATTGAAGGCCCTATTGGCTGTGGTAAAACCACTTTGGCTCAAATATTAGCAGATAAGTTTCCTGTAGATTACTTGTCTGAAAAAGCGGAGACCAACCCATTTTTACCACGCTTTTATCAGGATGCTCAACGCTACGCCTTGCCTACTCAGTTATTCTTCTTGTTCCAGCGTGCAAGTCAGATTGCTGATTTAACCCAACGTGACATGTTTGCCAAACCTATTGTCGCTGATTTTTTCTTAGAAAAAGACCCTATATTTGCACGGTTGAATTTAGATGATGAGGAATATGCTTTGTATCATCAAATTTATCAGCATCTACAATTAAAAGCACCTAAACCTGATTTAGTGATTTACTTGCAAACGCCTGTTGATTCATTGATGGAGCGCATTGAAGAGCGCAATGTCAATTATGAACTCGACATTCCACGCGAATATGTAGAGCGGTTAGCAAACGCCTATAGTGAGTTCTTTCATAGCTATGACACTTCACCCGTACTCATTGTCAATAATGAGAAACTTAATATATTAAAAAACCCAGACGCGCTAGATTTATTACTCTCACGTATTTTGCAGATTAAAG
Organism: Betaproteobacteria bacterium; assembly: GCA_947503455.1. Taxonomy (GTDB): domain Bacteria; phylum Pseudomonadota; class Gammaproteobacteria; order Burkholderiales; family Methylophilaceae; genus Methylotenera. The sequence goes on along the minus strand of CANNEG010000016.1, from coordinate 12,103 downwards.
GTCAACGTGAATTCTTTAATCCGAATTTTGACTAAAGCCTAGTGCATCAATCCCACTCATGAATTTAACTGAACTTGAAAAATTGGCAAAATCTGGCGAAAAAATTGCTATGCTGACTTGCTACGATGCAACATTCGCCAAAGTGATGGAATTAGCAGGCGTCGATATGCTACTGGTGGGCGACTCACTTGGTATGGTGTTGCAAGGTGCTGAAAATACGCTAAATGTGAGTATGCACCATATGACCTATCATACTAAAAGTGTTGCTGCTGGTGCACCAAACACAGTGATTATGGCGGACATGCCACTGGGTAGCTATGAGCATGATGATGAAGCGGCATATAAAAATGCACTATGGCTGATTAGATCTGGCGCTGATCTCGTCAAATTTGAAGGGGGTGGCAACAAAGTAAAAACTGCCCGCTACTTGATTGAACGTGGCATCCCAGTTTGCGCACATTTAGGCTTTACCCCACAATCGGTGAATCAGTTAGGTGGCTATAAAATTCAAGGTAAAACAGATGAAAGTGCAGCAAAAATCATGGCAGATGCTATCGCCATGAGCGAGGCTGGGGTCAGTTTTATCGTATTAGAAATGGTACCAGCAACGCTTGCTAAAAAAATTACCGAGAGTATTAAAACCCCCACTATCGGTATTGGCGCTGGTGTCGACTGTGGTGGTCAAGTCTTAGTCATACAAGATTTACTAGGTATTTATTCTGGCGTGTCAGGAAAAAATCCAAGCGATTTCAAAATTCCTCGTTTTGTTAAAAACTTCTTACACGAGACCAATAGCATTCAATATGCCATTAGTGGTTATGTGCATGCCGTGAAAAATAAAACATTTCCTGCGCAAGAACATAGTTACTAATGCAAATCATTCACACCGCTAGCGCATTAAGACAAGCGCTAAAAAGCCATACCAATATAACGTTTGTACCAACCATGGGCAACCTACATGCGGGCCACATCCATTTAGTTGAAATTGCCAAACAACATGGGCAGTGTGTGGTGGTAAGTATTTTCGTAAACCCGCTGCAATTTGGTGTGAATGAAGATTTAGCTACCTACCCTCGCACTTTAGAAGCTGATTGCGATAAACTCAAAACAGCTGGGGCAACGATTGTATTTGCACCAACAGTAGAGGAAATGTACCCCGACTTTGATGGGAATATACTCAATCAAACCATGACCATTACGCCCCCGCCCATTGCCAATGATCTATGTGGCGCATCACGGCCAGGGCATTTTTCTGGCGTTGCTACCATCGTCATGAAACTCTTCAACATGGTGATGCCGAAAGTAGCGATATTTGGCCAAAAAGATTTTCAACAACTGTTTATCATCAAACAACTTGTCAGGCAGTTTAATTTACCTATCAAAGTGATTGGCGTTGATACAGTACGTGAAGCCAATGGTTTAGCGATGAGCTCACGCAACGGCTATTTATCAGTTGAACAGCACAATCAGGCCAGCCAATTAAATCAAGCTTTACAACACATTGTCACTCAAATTAAAAATAATACCCAACAAAATCATCTTGTTAACTTTCATCAACTTGAAAATGAAGCCATTGCTTTGCTCAAAACACAAGGTTGGATAGTTGATTATGTTTCAATAAAGTCAGCGCTTACACTTAGCAACGCCTCTGCCACAGACTCACATTTGGTAGTGTTAGCTGCGGCCAAATTAGGCAATACACGTCTCATCGATAATATTGAATTTTTACGCGCACTGCATTAAATAGGCACAAGGCCTCGATAGAAAATCGTCGGCATTATTTAGGTGGCAAACACTCGCATAATGGATTTAAAATTGGAAGTCACACTTGAAAAGACTATAATGCACTCCCTTTTAATAATTGGCTAACCGCATGCAAAGAACCATGCTCAAATCTAAGTTGCACCGCGTGCATGTAACACACGCAGAATTGCACTATGAAGGCAGTTGTGCCATTGATGAATTGCTTCTAGAAGCTGCAAACATTAATGAATATGAGCAGATTCATCTTTATAATGTAACCAATGGTGAGCGCTTTAGTACCTATGCTATTCGTGCTGAACGTCATTCAGGTATTATTTCTGTTAATGGCGCTGCTGCACATAAGGCGCAACCTAAAGACATTATGATTATTGCCAGCTATGCAAATTATCAAGAAATCGAACTGCAAAAGTTCTCCCCCCAACTTGTATATGTAGATGACCAAAACCGCATACAATCTCAACGTAACGCAATTCCAGCACAGGCCGCTTAAATGACAAAAGATGTAGACACCGCAAAATTAGATGCAAATTATTTAGAATCCATGAAACTCGCAGTCGTTGATGCGATTGAGGATATCAAAGGCTTTGATATTACTGTAATGGATGTGCGCAAGCTCACGTCTATGACGAGTTATATGATCGTTGCTAGCGCAACATCTAGTCGTCAAGCCAAAGCTATCGCAGACAATGTGCGTGAAAAACTTAAAGAAAAAGGTTATTCAATCCGTGGCACTGAAGGCGAAAAAGAAGGTGAATGGGTATTAGTTGATTTAAACGATATTGTTGCTCATATTATGGTGCCTACAACCCGTGCCTATTACAATCTTGAACAACTATGGGGTGAAGCTGAATCACGCCGCGGCCATATTAAGGCAGATAGCAACGAAGATTAATGCGTTTTAGAATTTTAAACCGCATCGCTGGCTGTCTTACATTCGCTTAAAGGATAGGCATTGAAGCTACGCATTATCTCTGTCGGCCACAAAATGCCAAACTGGGTTGAAACGGCATGCATTGAATATACCAAACGCATGCCACGCGAAATTAGCGTAGAAATTATTGACATTAAACCCGAAAAGCGCGCAGCGGGCAACAGCACAGAAAATATCCAACTGATTGAAGCTAAAAGAATATTAGAGGCAATTGGCAAAGATTACTGCATCGCCTTAGACGAGCGCGGCTTAGAAGTAACCACCCTACAATTAGCTGATAAGTTAAAAGATTGGCAGTTATCAGGACGTGATGTTGCATTGATTATCGGCGGTGCAGATGGCTTGCATTCAACTGTGAAACAAAAAGCCGACTGGCTTTGGGGATTATCGAAGCTTACACTGCCTCACGCCATGGTACGCGTCATACTGACCGAGCAACTATATCGCGCCCATTCGGTCATTAATAATCATCCCTATCATCGCGAATAACAATGACGTCAGCGCAACCAACCTATGAAAAATCTTTAGTTTGGTTTAGACGTGACTTACGTGACTATGACCATGCGGCGCTTTATCATGCGCTAAAATATTCAGAGCAAGTTTTTTGTGCCTTTGTATTTGACACAGACATTCTTGATCATCTAACCGAAAAATCAGATCGCCGCGTAGAATTTATTTGGGAAAGTATTCGTGAGCTAAAAACTGCGCTTCATGCCAAAGGTGCTGATTTAATGGTCTTGCATGGCAGTGCGCTTCAAGAAATTCCACAACTGGCACGGACGTTAAAAGTTGAAGCGGTATTTACCAACCATGACTACGAACCTAACGCTATCGCCCGTGATGTGCGTGTAGCGGAACGACTTCAAGAAATTAATATTCAGTTTCATCACTATAAAGACCATGTCATTTTTGAAAATGATGAAATATTAAACCTTGCAGGAAAGCCCTACGGCATATTTACGCCCTATAAAAATAAGTGGCTAAGCACTGTCAATGATTTTTACATTAAGCCCTATCCTGTTGAGCTCTATTTAAAAAAATTAGTTAAATTTGAAGGTGTTAGTGAATTGCCAAGCTTAGAAAGCTTGGGATTTAAGCGCACCAATTTATCTAGCCTTGCCTTACCTACGGGCATGCAAGGCGGATTAACGCTATTTAATGACTTTAAAGACCGCATGAGTCGCTATAAAGAAGTACGAGATTACCCTGCCATTAAAGGGGTGTCTTATTTATCCGTACATTTACGATTTGGCACCGTCTCTATCCGTCATCTAGCGCGTACTGCTATTCAAGAAGCTAACGCTGGCGCGCAAACTTGGCTCAATGAACTTATTTGGCGTGATTTTTATGTACAAATTATGCATCACAAACCTAGTGTAGCTTTAGGTCATGCCTACAAATCTGAATTTGAATCGCTGTCTTTTCTTAACAACCGTGAACTTTTTCTAGCTTGGTGCCAAGGCAATACTGGTTACCCCTTAGTCGATGCTGCCATGCGACAACTTAACACTACAGGTTTTATGCACAACCGTTTACGTATGGTGACAGCGAGCTTTTTAGTTAAGGATTTATTAATCGACTGGCGGTGGGGGGAGCGATATTTCGCAGAGAAATTAATCGATTATGACCTTAGTGCTAACAATGGTGGCTGGCAATGGGCCGCTAGTACTGGTTGTGATGCACAACCTTGGTTCAGAATTTTTAACCCTATCACGCAGAGTATACGATTTGATTCACAAGGTAAGTTTATTCGGAAATATGTGCCTGAATTAAGGAACTGCAATGACAAAGAGATACACTCCCCCTGGTTAATAACGCCCCCTCGCCTTCAAGCTCTAAATTTGCACATAGGGACAGATTACCCAGCGCCAATAATTGATCATGCAACTCAACGTGGATTGGCGCTAGCAATGTATAAAAATGTTTAGGTACTTGAAGTAATATCGCCATAGGCTTAAAGTTATAATCATTATGTATAATATGTTTTATATAAGACATAAGTGTTTTATAATCATCATACTATTCAGATAGCAGTCCTTTAATTTTTTTGGAAGATTATTATGGCACTCGTTTCTTTACGTCAATTGCTAGACCATGCCGCTGAACATGACTATGGTCTTGCGGCCTTCAATGTGAATAACATGGAGCAGGTGCACGCTATTATGCAAGCGGCAGACGAAGTGAATAGCCCAGTGATTTTGCAGGGCTCCGCTGGGGCGCGTAAATATGCTGGTGAGGCATTTCTTCGACACTTAGTCTTAGCTGCTATTGAAACTTATCCGCACATTCCCGTTGTGATGCATCAAGACCATGGTCAGTCTCCTGCCGTTTGCATACAAGCAATGCGTTCTGGTTTTTCTAGCGTAATGATGGACGGCTCACTGATGGAAGACGCCAAAACGCCCTCCAGCTATCTATACAATATTGAGGTCACTAGAAAAATTGTAGAGATTGCCCACGCCATTGGCGTTTCAGTAGAAGGGGAATTAGGCGTACTTGGCTCATTAGAGACAGGCTTAGCAGGAGAAGAGGATGGTTCCGGTGCTTCTGGTATATTAAGCCATGCACAAATGCTTACCGACCCTGAAGAAGCTGCCGATTTTGTGCGGCAAACTGGAGTTGATGCCTTAGCGATAGCGATTGGCACATCCCATGGTGCATACAAATTTACTAAGCCTCCAACAGGCAAAACCCTTGCCATTAGCCGCATTAAAGAAATTCATGACCGCATACCTAATACACACTTAGTGATGCATGGCTCATCATCTGTTCCGCAAGAATGGCTACATATCATTAATGAATTTGGTGGTGACATGGGAGAAACCTATGGCGTGCCGGTAGAAGAAATTGTTGAAGGCATTAAGCATGGCGTGCGTAAAATCAATATCGATACTGATTTGCGCATGGCCTATACGGGGTCCATACGAAAATTCTTTACGGAAAAAAGAAAAGAATTTGACCCAAGGAAATTTCTGAGCGCCTCAACCATTGCCATGCGAGCAATTTGCAAAGCCCGTTATGAAGCTTTTGGCTCTGCAGGGCAAGCTAACAACATTAAGCCAATTTCATGTGAACAAATGGCAACACGCTATAAATTAGGTGAGCTACAAGCGATTGTTAAATCAATATAAATGCCAAATAAAATATAAGGAATTGTGAAATGCGTCGCAATCTTGTAGTAGGTAATTGGAAAATGCACGGCAACATTAATAGCAATCAAATATTGCTTGAATGCCTAATTGACGGCTTAAAGGAATGTAAAAATGCTGATTACGTAGTCTGCGTACCTAATCCCTATTTATACCAAGCAAGATCATTGTTAGAAAATACTAATATTGCCTGGGGCGGTCAGAATGTAAATCAATTCGAAGAAGGCGCTTTTACTGGAGCAGTATCCCCTCACATGCTCACAGATCTTGGTTGTAGCTATGTATTACTTGGGCACTCCGAAAGACGCGTTTTGTTTCATGAAACCAATCTTTCAGCAGCTGCTAGGTTTGATGCAGCGATTAAAGCGGGTTTAACACCAGTTTTATGTGTAGGTGAAACCCTTGCCGAACATGAAGCAGGATTAACTGAAGTGACAGTCGCAAGTCAGATGGATGCCGTCATGGCAACACTGGGTGATGAAGGCTTTGCTAGAGCCATGCAGCTAAACATGGTATTTGCCTACGAACCAGTATGGGCTGTAGGTACAGGCAAAACAGCAACCCCCGAACAAGCGCAAGAAGTTCATCAATTTATTCGCCAACGCATTGCAAGACGCAACGCTGAGGCGGCATCAAAGGTACGTATTATTTATGGTGGTAGTGTGAAAGCGCAAAATGCAACACAACTATTCAATATGCCAGATGTGGATGGCGGACTCGTTGGCGGCGCCTCTTTAAATGCAGATGAGTTTATTGCCATTTGCCGCATAGCGAATGATCGAGCTTCGAGCAACTGTCTAACGTAGGACACTTTTAATACTAGTGGGTTATTTTTTTAGAATGGTAGGCCACAATACGTTCGACTTCATTACGACTACCCATCATCACAGGCACACGCTGATGCAAGCCATTAGGATGCACCTCCAAAATGCGTTGTATACCGGTTGTTGCTGCACCTCCAGCCTGCTCCACAATAAAACTCATTGGATTAGCCTCATACATTAAACGCAATTTACCGCCTTTAGATTGCAGCTTACTATCAATCGGGTACATAAACACACCCCCACGTACTAAAATGCGATGCACTTCAGCTACCATAGAGGCCACCCAGCGCATATTAAAGTCTTTTTTACGAATACCTTCCACGCCTTGCAAACACTCATCAATGTAGCGTTGCACAGGCTCTTGCCAAAAACGATAGTTAGACATATTAATAGCAAATTCTTGCGTATCTACCGGCACTTTAATATCTGGATGGCTCAAATAAAATTCACCCGCACCCGCATCTAAGGTGAATCCATTAACGCCATTGCCAGTCGTCAATACCAGCATGGTCGATGTGCCATACAGTGCATAGCCAGCACATATTTGCTTTGTACCTGCTTGCATAAAATCACTCAATACAGGCTTGGCGTTGGCGCTCTGTAAAATAGAAAATATCGTGCCAACTGAAATATTCACATTCACGTTAGAGGAGCCATCGAGCGGATCAAATAAGAGTAAGTATTGACCTTGCTGCCTGTGCTTTCCGGCAATCTCAATAACATCATCCATCTCTTCAGAAGCCATTCCTGCCACATAACCGCTCTTCTGATTTTCTTCAATGAAAATATCATTGGTAATCACGTCGAGTGCTTTTTGCACCTCACCCTGAACATTTTGAGAACCTAAACTACCCATATTGCCAGAAAGAGCACCTTGGTCGATGGCCAGCGAAATCTTCTTACACGCAGTAACTACGTCTTTGAGCATCGCACTCAGTGCGATGCTATGCTCACCTACCAGATGTTGTGATAAAAATTTTGTAATGCTAACGTGTTGAGTCATACAACGTTCCTAATTAAATGGCTTAGTCAAAAATAACTGCTACGCCAATATCTAAAGTGCCTAAAAATATAAAGGTCTTATTTTCGCACTCTCAAATTGTGCCACTTAAGTGATGTTATTGCTAAGAAAACTACGTTAATGTTAAAAAAATCAAAATACTAGACAACTAAGCCCTGCTCAGTTAAAGTAATAGCTAGCGTTTCCGTTGATATTCTTATCACTTTTGTTTATTCATTCAGATGACAGAATTTAAGAAATATCACCACTAGGGGTCTTACCATGCACAGCAAAATAACAACTTATGCCAAAACAACAGTCGCCATCGCTAGTTTGTTGGCACTCACCTTGCTGCCTGCTTGCGCTACGCAAAACAACAAAGATCCTCTAGAAGGCATGAATCGTGGCATCTATAAATTTAATGATGTCGCTGACAAAGCACTTATAAAGCCTGTAGCTACCGTATATAAAACAATAACACCTTCGCCTATTCGTACAGGATTCAATAATTTCTTTAGCAACTTAGGCTCAATCACTACCGTTCTAAACGATTTATTTCAGTTCAAATTTGCGAACGCCTTTACAGATGCTGGCCGATTTGTCATCAACAGTACATTTGGTATTGCTGGCTTTATTGATGTTGCTGGAATGGATAATATAGAGAGACATAAAGAAGACTTTGGTCAAACTTTAGGTTACTGGGGCGTTGGTAGTGGCCCCTACTTAGTATTGCCAATTTTTGGCCCATCTAGCGTACGTGATACCACCGGCATGTTATTTGATACAGTAACAACTGACCCTATCACATACACACATAACATAGGTGAAGTTAGACTTCACAACCAACTTCGTTTAGCTCAGTTGATAGACAAGCGTACAGAACTACTGACGGCAACTGACTTGATTGATGACGCGTCTTTAGACCCGTATGCTTTTATGCGTGACGCCTATTTGCAAAGGCGTGCCAGCTTGGTACAAGACGGCTTAGTGCCAATAGAGTTTATTAAAGACGATAGCGAAGAAGCTAGTAAATAATAATTAGGGCAGTGAATGGTGGGTTAAACCCCGTTATTCACAGGCTACAGTCATACGCTCAATTAAAATGGAGCCCACCTGTTTAGAGCCCTGAATCACCACATCAGTCCCAATCCCAACAATCATTTTCAACATATCTGCCATATTGCTGGCAATCGTAATCTCTTCTACTGGGTGAATAATCACACCATTTTCAACCCAAAAACCAGCGGCTCCTCTAGAGTAATCACCAGTCACCATATTGACCCCCGTGCCCAGTAACTCAGTGACTAATAGCCCTGTGCCCATTTGCCTAAGCATGCCAGAAAAATCATTAGCGCCTGATTGCACAATCAAATTATGATTACCGCCAGCATTGCCAGTAGTTTTCATACCTAGCTTTCGCGCTGAGTAGCTACCCAATACATACCCTTGCAACACACCCTCTTTTACTAACTGCCGCGCCTGCGTAGCAACGCCTTCATTATCAAAAGGACTACTTGCTAAGCCTTTTTTTAGATGTGGATTTTCTACTATATTTAATAATGGGCTAGCGACTTGCTTACCCAAACTATCTAGTAAGAACGAGGACTTACGATATAAACTACCCCCAGAAATTGCGTTGATTAGCGTAGAGATTAGACCACTCGCTAGAGGTGCTTCAAACAGCACCGGGACTTGGCAAGTACTTATTTTTCTTGAATTTAAGCGCCGTACTGCCCGCTCACCCGCCAATCTGCCAATGTCAGCCGCAATCTGTATATCTTCCGCAGCGCGTGCGGTACTGTACCAATAATCACGCTGCATGCTGTCTTTAGATTCAGCAATGACAGAACAACTGACTCCATGTCTAGAACTTGGGTAACCGCCAGTAAAGCCATGGCTATTGCTGTAGGCAAAATAACCTTCTCCAGTTGAAACACTTGCACCTTCAGAGTTTGTTATTCGCGAATCGATACTTAAGGCCGCCGCTTCACATTCTTTAGCAAGCACAATAGCTTCATCTACAGAAATATTCCAAGGATGGTGCAGATCCAAATCTAAAATATGCTTAGCCATTAAATCAGCATCGGCCAAGCCACAAAACTCATCTTTAGCCGTGTACTTGGCAATATTGCAAGCTGCCGCTACGGTGTCTTTGAGTGCTTGCTGAGTTAAATCTGACGTGCTGGCATGACCTTTTTGTTGCCCAAAATAGACCGTCACCGACATGCCTTTATCCCGGTTGTATTCTATATTTTCAACTTCGTTCAAGCGTACTGAAACATTCTGCCCGATGCTTAAGCTTAGTTCAGCCTCTGCTGCACTGGCGCCAAGATTTTTTGCAACTTTAAGCACATCTTCCGACATTTGCTTAATTTCATCTAAACTATAACTAAAGCGCAAATCTGCCATAACCCTCTTATCTTTCACCAAATATATCAAGTGCGCGCTGAGTATGCGCTAAAAATATGTTCTAAAAACTAAGGCTGTTATAATACCGCAGTATGAAACCTAAAAAGACAAACAGTGGTATTGATTTTAGTTACGATGCAAATTTAGCCTCTAAATTAAATGCTGAAGAGCCTATTAGCAAAACACAACTCAAGGCTGAGGCAGATGAACAACAGGCACTTGGCGTTCGGCTAACAGAGCTACCTAAAGACAAACTATTAAAACTAGACCTGCCAGATGCCGTAGTGACCGCAGTGCTAGATTCTAAAAAAATTACCGCTAACGGTGCCACTCGTCGACATAAACAGTATTTAGGTCGTTTGATGCGTGAAATTGATAACGCGCCTATCTTAGAACAGCTCGCTCGTTGGGATGGTAAACACACTGCAGAAAATGCCTATTTTCATGGTCTGGAGCGCTGGCGTGATCGTATGATTGCAGATGCCGACGTGTTGGCTGAATTTATTGCGCTTTACCCACAAACGGATATTCAACAACTACGTACTCTAATTCGAAATGCGCAAAAAGAACTGGCTGCCGAGAAGCCACCTAAAAGTAGCCGTGAGATATTTCGCCTGCTGCGTGAAGTGACGCAAGTGACACAAGCAAATAGCGATGCGGAATCAAACTATACCCCAACCGATGAACTAGACAATAACGTTTAGTTAAAAAATATGGAACACTCTCCCGCTATTCTGCACGCAAAAGAGCTTTTATTCATACTCGGTATTATTTTAGGCGTAGGCACAGTAACAGGCTTTATCGCCCGCCAACTAAAAATACCAGATGTGGTGATGTTTTTATTAGCGGGAATGGCGCTCGGCAATGCAGGGCTGGGTGTTGTTAACGTAAGCGTTGATTCTACCTTGAATCAATTGTTATTGATTTTTGGCTCCTGCTACATTCTGTTTGATGGTGGCGCCAGCGTCCGTTTAAATGTACTTAAAGGCGTATGGCCCACATTGCTCTCTTTAGCTACTGTGGGGGTGCTCATCAGTACCGTTATTACTGCATTTGCCGCTCAATACTTGCTTAATTTACCCTTTATTTTCGCCATGTTATTGGGTGCAGTCATTGCCTCGACAGATCCCGCAACCTTAGTGCCGGTATTCCGACAAGTTAAGGTAAGGGCTAAAGTCGCACAAACTGTCATGAGTGAATCTGCCTTTAACGATGCCATGGGAGCAATCTTAACCTTTGCCGTGCTGGGTGTAGCTATGTCAGGCGCAGATTTTTCTATTAGTGAAAACTTACTCTCTCTATTACAACAATCCTTACTCGGCTTAGTTGGCGGGGCAGTAATGGGGTACTTAGCCGCTTTATTTATTGCCCATGAAAAATACAGCTTTCTAGCTGAATACGCACCCATCGTCACCCTCATGTCTGTTGCGGCAGCTTACTTAAGTGTAGATAACTTGCATGCTAGCGGCTTTATGGCAGTATTTGTATTTGGCATCGTATTAGGCAATAAAGATTTACTGGGTTTTAAAATGGATGAAGATGAAGAAAGCAAATTAGAAGACTTTATCCTGACAACATCGCTCATTATGCGTATTTTTATTTTTGTATTGCTAGGCTCACAAGTCAATTTTGCGCTACTTCATCAGTATTTTTGGGGAGCCTTAGGTGTGGTGATTGTGTTTATGCTAATCGCACGCCCGTTAGTGGTATTTGTCTGCGCGCTGCCTAACCGCAGTGCTAAATGGACGCTTCAGGAATTGCTATTTATGTGCTGGACACGTGAGACCGGCGTGATACCAGGCGCACTAGCAGGCATGTTAGTCGGCATGCAAGTACCCTATAGTGACGTAATCGCATCCGTCACTTTTATGGCCATTTTGCTCACTATTTTATTGCAAGCCACTAGCACCAAATGGCTTGCCACTAAGTTGAATTTGCTAGCGCACTAAATACTATCTAAAAATTTATGGGCGTGAATTTAATAGCGCAGTTGTTTTAAATTCAGCCCCATCGTGCTGCAACTCAA
>CANNEG010000015.1:0-25201 GCA_947503455.1 Betaproteobacteria bacterium | reverse complement strand
GCCACATGCTCTAGTTTTAAAGAACCTGCTAAGCCAAACTGCAAATGGCAACTCAACACTTTCTGTGCAAATGCCATACGTTGTTGTACTGAATAATAATCCAATAAAGTTAAGCCATTCTTTTTAGCGGTATCCATCATCACCCCCATAAAACCAGCCGCTTTAATCGATTCAATGAGATGTTCTGGATAGCTATTTTCTGCAAACAGCACCGCCACCAGTTTTGTGCCACCTTGCGTTAATGTCGCCAAGGCACCTAAACATAGCTGGTACTGATCGGTTTCAAAAAAACCAATCTTGATAATATCAACGTCTGTGGCTGTTAAATTAAGCACATGCTCAAGCAATAACTTTGGCTGCATCGGCAAATCGCCTATCGTTGCACTGGTTATTTTTTTACTTACGCCTTTTTTATTATGTACAAAACTAACGATTAATTTTATTTGGTCGATTGGCAAGGCGCCTAGGGCACCAGCACTAGGATCTTTTAAATCAATGATGTCCGCACCATTTTCTAATGCAAAGTTTGCTTCTTCAATACTGGTAACGCTAATGAGCAACTGCGTCTTGATGATAGGCATGATAGGCGAATTCATGCAAAATTCTCCCCTGCTTGCTCCGCATAATAATTTTCTACTTTTTCAGCCAGCCAGCGCCAAGCCTGCATCTCTCGCTCACCCGCTGTTTTATCAATCGCTATCTGTAAGTAATTAATTTCAGAGCGTACTTTATCTTTTGTCAATAAATGCAAGCGGCTAGCAAGTACTGCCAACTCGATGACTGCAGCTTGCGCACGATTAAAACCTTTAAATGGTTGATGCTGCACTTCATGCAACACCTCCATATGTAATTGAGGTCGCAATGCATCATCAACGACTTTAACTAAACGTAATTCTTGATGTACCAATGTGTCAACCAACCGATGTCCTATAATTTTTTCAGCGGATACCAGCGACCATGCTTGTCGCCTTGTGAGGGCGCCAGCGAATACACGCACATCATCCGTTATGTTCAATACTGCATGATTAGTCGCCAGTATGTTCTCTAGCGTAACAGAAGGCTTATAAGGGGAAATGACCACCAAGCCCTCTTGAATTTGGATGCCAAATGGCGCCACATGTGCATCGCCATGGCTGTTTACAGAGCTAATGATAATTTCATAAATCATGATTTAAGTTTTCTTACCCGCACCCTTGCGCGCTTTAATGGAAGCCTCGCGGTGAGCAGTTTTACCTACCAATTGTTGCGGTAAGCTATTCACGCCCCAATCAAGTGCTTGATCTTGCACATAGCGCTTTTTAAGCTGCCAAGCAATTTGCGCTCGCGCCAATTCCACGCCCAAATAAAAAGCATGCGATGCATCATTATCGACATTGAGTTTAGGGTAAAGCTCAAAAGGGTCAGTCGCTTCATATCGTCCATCACGATTGTAAATATGCAGGCCTTCTTGGCTGATTTGAATACGAAAGCTTGGATCTTTCACCATGGCAGCAATTTCTTTAATCTCATCAACACTGTAATTAAATGGTCGTCTGTCATGTATGCCTAATAAACCATTACTATAACCCCGAGGCAACCTATCATCTTTTTTAGCGGCAAACATGACTCGCCTTGCTAGGTCTGCTTCAGCAATCGCATTAACCGCATGTGGGCTTACAGAAGTGGCTAACACCGCATTAATATCGAGTTCACTTATCATGCCGAACAGTAGCGCGTTGATACCAGTAGTATCAGCATCTGTGAGCTCAGTAAGATTACCTATGCCCATCATGATCTGAATATCAGGGTATTTTTTACGTAATTTTTGATAGCGCACAATCGAGTTTGCTAAACCAAAGTGAATGGGGTCTAAAATGGCGTCGGCAATGAAAGGCTTACCAAGCTTTGAGCAAGCCTCAATAGCCCGATAAAGCGAAGGCATGTGATGCGGCTTGGCCGGAATGAGAATAGGCGTGGCGGAAACCTCACTTGCAATCCATAACGTTTCTTCAGTAAGGCTGAGTAAGAAATCTGCACCTGCGTGGCCTGCAGTGAGCAAATCATCGGTGCTAAGTGAATCTACACTCACTTTAAAATTTAATTCTTTGAGCGCCTTAACCGCATCTTGCAAATGTGGAAATGGGACGGCGGGCAAGCAGCCCAAGTCAATCACATTGGCACCTTGTGCCTGATATTGCTGCGCTTTTTTAATGATGCCGGCAACGCTTAAATAAGGCGCATCAACAATTTCAGCAAAAATCTGTACACTATACTGGCTTAAATCTGGCGTCGTACCCATCTGCCCAAAGTACTGCGGTAAATCTTTCAAATCTGCCGGACCACGTTCAACTGGTACGCCGTATTGTGTCGCCAATTGGGAGATATCCCCCAAACAGAGTCCAGGCAAAATCACTTTATCCGCATTGCCCGTTTCTTTAATGCGGTTAGCAATTAAATCGGGGGTCATGAGGGCGGCAACAGACACGCCTATTTGCTGAACGCGATATTTGAATGGTGGCACTTTAGGATTGCTCTGAACTTCGGCTAATACTTTATTCAAGCTTTTTTCGGCCAATTTACCTGTTAAAAAAAGTAAATTTTCAGGTTGCATTGTTTATCTTTAACAACGAATTTCATTCAAACGAATATGAATCGCTTCTGACAATGCAGCAATATCCGCCACGACTTTTGTTGCCTCAAATTCAGCTAACTTTGCCACATTAGCTAAATCAATTTGACGCGGATATACCTTAACCATGTTACTTCGAGGTGCTTCAGATTCAAGCTCAGGCCCGGTATCACAAGCAAAAACAATACTTGGAACCCGAGTTTTACCCGCTTGCGCATAAAGGTTAGTGACTAATGAATCCGAAAACCCATAAGCCATCTTAGCAATGGTATTTGAAGTGGCAGGCGCTACCACCAGTGTGTGATATTTGCCTTGGTAAAACAACTCAACAGGCACGCTGCTAGCAGTTTTATCTTGATATACACGGTGATTAGTTGCATTGAGCATCGCTTGAAAACCATACTGCGTAATAATTTCAGCTGCGGCTTTGCTTAAAAAAACATCTACATTTTCAAGCGTGCTGAGTATGTCTAGCGACTCTCGCAGGTAGTGCCCAGAACCTGATATTGCCCAAGCTAAGCGCTGCATTTAGATGGCCTAATATTTTTAAGCGAACGGATGTTCAATCACAATAGTTTCTTCGCGTTCAGGCCCTGTAGAAACAATCGCAACGGGTACGCCACACAAGGCTTCTAAACGTTTGAGGTAGTTTTGTGCATTTTTAGGCAAACCATCCCATGTTTTTACACCAAAAGTACTCTCTGACCAACCCGGCACCGTTTCGTAAATGGCTTTGCAACCTGCTACATCGTCTGCACCGATTGGCAACAAATCTATTTTCTTACCATCCAACTCATATCCAGTACAAATATTGAGTTCTTTAATACCATCTAACACATCTAACTTAGTGATACATAAGCCTGTTAGCCCGTTAATCATGGCAGAGCGACGTAGTGCAGCAGCATCAAACCACCCGCAGCGACGTTTACGTTTAGTTACTGTACCTATTTCTTGGCCTTTAGTAGACATTTGATAACCTGGTACACCCAGCGTTTCAATATCTAGTTCACTAGGGAAAGGGCCACCGCCAACACGCGTCGTGTAGGCTTTAGTAATACCCAATACGTAATGCAACATATTGGCCCCAACACCTGTGCCCGCTGACGCTTGACCTGCGATACAGTTGCTTGAGGTGACATAAGGATAAGTACCGTGATCGATATCTAATAAGGTGCCTTGTGCGCCTTCAAATAGCAAGTTATCCCCACGCGCATTTGCCGCATAAAGATCAGCAGAAATATCACTAATCATTGGCTTTAAGGCAATGGCATGTTGCATGCTGGCATCATATTGCTGATTAAAGCTAACCGCTTGTGCACCTAAATAATTGGTTAACACAAAGTTATGGTAATCCATCACTTCACGTAATTTTTCGGAGAATCTTTCAGGATAAAATAAATCATAAACACGTAAAGCACGACGTGCGACTTTATCCTCGTAAGTTGGGCCTATACCTTTACCCGTCGTGCCGATTTTTTTATCCGCACTACGCTTAGCTTCACGCGCCACATCTACCGCTACATGGTGGCTTAAAATAAGCGGGCAGCCTGAACTCACTTTTAGACGACTTTTAACTTCTAAGCCATCTTTCTCAAGGGCGGCAATTTCACCTAACAAATGACCAGCATCTAATACTACGCCATTGCCGATGTAACAATTAATGCCAGAACGAACGATGCCTGAAGGGACTAAATTAAGTTTATAGACTTTCTGAGCATCGCCCTGCCCAACCACGAGCGTATGGCCAGCATTATGCCCGCCCTGAAAACGGACCACGCCTTGAGCATGGTCCGTGAGCCAATCGACTATTTTTCCTTTACCTTCATCGCCCCATTGCGTCCCGATGACGACTACATTTTTTGCTACATTGTTTGACATAACGTTAACTTTATAATTTTAGTGTTAAATATTGTATTTATTTTGCGACTTTATCAATGGCCACCACATGCCAACCAGAGTTGTAATGCGCCAATTTTCTATCACAATTTAATTCTTCTAGATTCGATTCAAATTCTGCTAGTTCTTGAATGACAATATGGCCTTCAGCTCTTAAGCTGTCAATTTTAGCAGATAAGGTTTGATCATCATTTGCTGGAGCAAAGATTGCCATCGCTGATTTTGCAGGTGACATAGCAGTCACTAAGCCACGTAAGTCTAGACTAAAGCCGGTAGCAGGGCGAGCACGACCAAATGCTTGACCCACTTCATCATATCGACCACCTAAAGCTAAGGGGCCCTTATAACCTTGCGCATAAGTCGCAAAGACAATACCGCTATGATAGTGATAGCCACGTAATTCACTTAAATCAAAACTGACCGTAACATCTAGATCGTTTAATGCATCACTTACCTGAGTTAAACTAGCCAATGCTTCTTGTATGGCTGGAATTGCCGGCAATAATTTAGCCGCTTTTAGCAGAATAGTTTTATCGCCATTAAGCTCAGTTAAACGCAACAAAGCTTCACGCGTTGTTTTATCTAGGTGTTGTGACAGCACAGTAAGACTAGATTGATCTTTACTTTGCAGTGCTACATATAAATCTTGCTCAAGTTGCGCCGGGACAGCACTCGCTTCAATCAAGCTGCCAAATATATTCACGTGACTAAAATCGATGTGTAGTTGACTAATACCTATTGCTTGCAGGGCTTTAATAAGCAGACGTTGAATTTCAATATCACTTGCCACACCAGCATGACCGTATAATTCAGCGCCTAACTGTAGCGGCTCTCGAGTCAGTGCAAGTCCATCTGGTTTGGTACGTAGTACACTGCCGGCATAACATAATCGGGTAATCCCTTGATGATTTAACAGGTGCGCATCAATACGCGCGACCTGCGGCGTCATATCCGCACGGACACCCATCAAGCGCCCCGTCAATTGATCTACCACTTTGAATGTGGCTAAATCTAAATCGTGTCCAACACCCGTTATCAATGATTCCATATACTCCAACATAGGAGGAATCACGTATTGGTAGCCATGCACCCTAAATAAATCTAATAAAGTACGACGCAAACACTCAATGCGCGCCGCTTCAGCTGGTAGCACGTCTTCAATATATTCTGGGAGTAGCCAATTACGCATATTATCTCAACTTAAATCTATTATTTACTTAACAAAATCAACACAATACCGCCAATGACGGATAGTAAACCCACAAATCTTAACTGCCCATCATTAAATGCAATCATTCGCTTAAATGTATCGCGCCAAGTTTTCGGCAATAATAAGGGCATCAGACCTTCTAGCACCATCATCAAACCTAACGCCGTAAATAAGGTGTAATTCACTTTATTTTTTAGCTGGGCTACGCATATATTTAAAGAAATCTGAGCTAGGATCTAGCACCATGACATCACTCTTACTTTTAAAGCTGTTTTTGTAGGCTTCCGTACTTCTGTAAAATGCGTAAAACTCAGGATTTTTACCATACGACTGGTTATAGATTGCCGCTGCAGCTGCATCACCTTCACCTTTAGCTTTTTGTGCATCGCGATAAGCTTCAGCAATAATCACTTCTCGTTGCTTGTCTGCATCAGCCCGAATTTTTTCTGAAGCGGCAGAACCTTCTGAGCGCAGTTGATTGGCAAGACGTTTACGCTCAGCAATCATACGATCAAAAACTGACTTGCTAATTTCTTCAGCATAATCTACCCGTTTTAAACGTACATCAACCACCTGAATACCAATTTGACGCGCTTCCATATCAGCTCTTTTGCGTAAATTATCCATAATGGTAGCGCGCTCACCTGCAATCACATCGTGCACGGTACGTTTACCAAATTCTGCACGTAAGCCAGCATTCACCACTTTTGAAAGCCTATCTTCTGCCGCTGCTTCACCACCATCTTTAATCGAAACATAATATTTAGCTGGATCAATGATGCGCCACTTCACAAAAGAATCGACCATCATATATTTATTTTCACTGGTGATAAATTTGGCAGGCTGCTCCCAATCCAGCGTAAGAATACGATTGTCAAAGTATTTTAAATTGTCAACAATAGGCATTTTAAAATGCATGCCCGGCTCTTTTTTCACTGCAATAATTTCACCCAAGCGCTGCACTAGGACAAACTGTGTTTGATCTACAGTAAAGGCCGAGGTTGTAAACAATAAGATTGCAACGATTGTAGCAACAAGAATATTCGTTAAATTTTTCATCGCTACCCCTTACCTGCTTTCTCTGTCACGGCTACGAAAAGCCTCACGTGTACGATCCGTTGATGCGGATGGCTCTGGCACAACTGCTACTTGAGGATTAAGTGACTGTACAGATTGTGATTGCTGAGCCGCTGTATTGCCTGTAGCGCCAATTAACTTATCAAGTGGTAAATACAACATGTTATTCCCTGCCTTTTGGTCAACCAAGACTTTACTCACGCTAGACAAAATCTGTTCCTGCGCATCTAAAAATATACGTTGGCGAGTCACTGCTGGCGCATTGTTGTACTGCACTAATATTTGGTCAAAACGACTGGCATTACCTTTAGCTTCACTTTCAATTTTCAATTTATATCCTGCAGACTCCGCAAGCAACCTTGATGCCGTACCGCGTGCTTTTGGTATTACATCATTCGCGTAGGCTTGACCTTCATTAATCTGACGTTGATTATCTTGGTTAGCTCGGTTGACATCTTCAAAAGCCTCTTGTACCTGCTCTGGTGGTTGCGCACTTTGCAATGAAACACTAGTAATATTCACGCCTGTTTTATAGCTATCCAAAATAATTTGCATACGTTCAGAGGTGTCAGCCAACCCTTTTTGTAACAAATCATCTAGCTTACTTTTACCTACCACTTCACGAATCGCACTCTCTGCCGCAGACATAACGGCTTGATCAGTAGAACGGTTGTTAAATAAATAGTCTTTTGCATTCTTAAGGTTGTACTGAACTGCAAATTGCAAATCAATAATATTTTCGTCCGCTGTTAACATGAGCGCTTCTTTTGGCTGTTTCACTTTACTACCACTACCTTCACCCGCACTTCTATAACCCACTTCCAGTCTACGCACTTGCTCCATATTGACCACGTCAGCAGACTCTAAAGGGTAAGGGAAATGCCAGCGTGGGCCAGGCTCGCTAGTTTCTACATAGTTACCAAAGCGTTTAACAACACCTAATGAACCTTGATCAACGATATAAAATCCTGTCGCCACCCAAACTAAAGCAATGACAGCAATAATAGGAAGAATAGGGAAATTAACATCGCCACCGTTCGACGACCGAGGTTGATTATTTGAGGGGCGATTAGGCGGAGTACCGCCAGCCTTGCCAAATAAGGTATTGATTTTTCGACTTAAATCACGCATGACCTGATCTAAATCCGGCGGACCTTCATTATTACCCTGTAACCATCCAGGAAATTTAATCATTTAAAAACTCCAATAAATCAATCAGTAATCTTTTTTCGTCAATAGTCACAAAAATTTAATTACACCTTCAAAATTACCCAAAGATAATTTCTAGGCAAATTCACTATACGGCCTACATTTACGCATAAGCACTTTCTTCCGTGCTCATCTTTTGTAAATACTGGCTATGTTCTGCCATAGCCATTCTTAATAAATCCATTCCCTCACCCGTTTTAGCAGAGGCATGTATGGTTGTAATTCTACCATATTCATCACGGCTAATAGAGGGGGCTAATCCCACTCGATCGATCTGATTATGCACCA
The DNA here is from genome assembly GCA_947503455.1 of Betaproteobacteria bacterium. Classification (GTDB taxonomy): domain Bacteria; phylum Pseudomonadota; class Gammaproteobacteria; order Burkholderiales; family Methylophilaceae; genus Methylotenera. Next base: position 16,913 of record CANNEG010000015.1, on the reverse strand, counting down.
AAATTTGCGGCACATTAGCAGCACCAATCTCTAATAACACCTTGTTCACCTGTGCAATCTGCTCATCACGATTAGTGCTTGCGGTATCCACAATATGCAATAACAAATCCGCCTGCACCGCTTCTTCTAAAGTCGCACTAAAGGCTTCAACTAGGGCATGTGGTAAGTGTTTAATAAAACCAACCGTATCCGAAAGCACCACGGATCCACAGTCAGCAATAAAAATTTTATGCGTTGTCGTATCTAACGTGGCAAATAGCTGATCAGCCACATAAATATCAGCCTTGGTTAATCGGTTAAATACCGTCGACTTTCCTGCATTGGTATAACCCACTAACGATACTGTCATTACATTTGAACGCTTACGTGCTCGACGCTGCATGCCACGCTGTGCTTTAAGCTTAATCAACTTCTCGCGCAATTGTTTAACGCGTACTCGTAACATTCGGCGATCCAGCTCTAACTGGGTTTCACCTGGGCCACCACGTACACCAATACCACCCTTTTGCCGCTCTAAGTGCGTCCAACCTCTTACTAAGCGCGTGGATAGATGCTCTAACTGCGCCAATTCAACTTGTAACTTACCTTCATGACTCTGTGCGCGCTGACTAAATATATCAAGAATCAAACCTGTTCTATCCACTACACGCGCTTGTAGCAATCGTTCTAAATTGCGTTGTTGTGAAGGGGAAAGATCGTGATTAAATACCGCAATATTAGACTCACTGGCTTGCATCATTTGTGATAGCTCATCGGCTTTACCACTACCGATATAATGCTTTGCATCAGGGCTTGATCGCTTAGCTTCAACCGTACCGCGTATAGACAAGCCAGCACTAATGCTCAGTTGCCGAAGCTCATGTAAGCTTTCTTCGTAATCATTATCACCGAAATCAACGCTCACCATGATGGCAGCATCGCCGCCACTCGGCCTTTCAAACAAGTCTTTCAACGCTTATTTGACCAACGACTTACTCATCGCCTTCAGGCAAGGCAATTGTGACCATGCGAGCTGGAACAATGGTTGAAATGGCATGCTTATAGACCATCTGAGTGACCGTATTTTTAAGCAAAATCACGTATTGATCGAAAGAATCAACTTGACCCTGCAGCTTAATACCATTGACGAGATAGATAGATACAGCGACGTGTTCTTTGCGTAAGGCGTTAAGAAATGGGTCTTGTAACATTTGCCCTTTTTGATTCATGATTTCTCCTATTGTTTGGAGTTAAATAAATATTACATAGCATCAGCTACATTGCTGATGTTACTCCAGTTAAGATTAAGAACAATGCAATTCGTTCTATTTTTCAATCCAATTATTCAAGTACTGATTTAATATGGGGTAGATGTCAGTAATTTCAATCACCTATCTACAATTACGCTCTACTTTAAAGCCAACTCAATTCGACCTAATACTTCATTTTTGCCTAACAAAGTCATGACCTGATCTATGCTAGGAGATTGAGCGATACCCGTCAAAATGACGCGTAGTGGCATTGCCACTTTAGGAAACTTAAGGCCATGCATGGTGACAACAGACTCAATCTCATGATGAATTGCTTCAGCTTGCCAATCAACATTTCTTAATGCATCAGCTAGCGCTGCAATGATAGGTTTAATATCGGTTGTTAAGTGCTTTTCTGCGGCAGCAGGATCAATGATAGGGCACTGATAAAAGTAAGCGATGCTAGCTGCCAATTCATTTAGCGTGTTAGCGCGCTCTTTATATAAATTAATGGCTGCTGACAAACTGACTCGTTCACTCACATCAACATTTAATTGATTCAGTCGCTTAGTAATATCAGCAACAAGATACTCAATATCCGCTAGCTTAATGTAATGCGCGTTTAACCAATTTAGCTTTTCAGTATTGAACTGGGCAGCAGAAGGTGTGATGTGATCCAAATCAAACCATTGAGCAAATTGTTGTTTACTAAATACCTCTTCATCACCATGACTCCAGCCTAAACGCGCTAAATAATTAATCACCGCTTCTGGCAAATAACCATCCTCATCATATTGCATAACACTCACAGCGCCATGGCGCTTAGAAAGCTTTTGCCCATCACTGCCCAAAATCATCGATAAATGCGCGTACTGCGGCACCTTAATAGTTGCATCTATCTCAGCCAAAGCCTTAAGCATATTGATCTGACGTGGCGTATTATTCACATGATCATCACCGCGTATTACCTGCGTAATGCCCATATCACTATCATCCACGACCACGCAAAAGTTATAAGTTGGTGTACCGTCAGCACGCGCAATAATCAAATCGTCAAGCTCGCTATTGGCAATTTCAATACGTCCTTTGACTAAATCATCCCAAGCCACTACGCCCTCTTGTGGGTTTTTAAATCGAATTGCCGGCAAAATATCTTGCGGTGGCGTGGGTAGCAATTTACCTGTTTCTGGGCGCCACTTACCATCGTAGCGAGGCTTTAATTTATTAGCCATTTGGTACTCACGCAATGCGTCAAGTTCATCCTTGCTGCTATAACAATAATAAGCACTTCCAGCATCCAGCATCGTTTGAATCACTTGTTTATAGCGATCCATTCTTTGCATTTGATAAAAAGGCCCCTCGTCATAATCTAAACCTAACCATTGCATACCATTTAAGATAGCTTGTACTGCCTCTGGCGTACTTCGTGCAACATCGGTATCTTCAATGCGAAGAATAAAATCACCCCCATGTTTTTTAGCGAAAGCCCAAGAAAATAAAGCAGTGCGCGCACCGCCAATGTGAAGAAAACCTGTGGGGCTAGGGGCAAAACGAGTACGAACAGTCATATTAAACAGGAATAAATAGTAATTACGATGGGCCTATTTTAACATGGCTCAGGACATAGCTCTAAAGTTATCACGCCTATATCCATAGATAAGATTAACCTTAGAGAATTGAGATTCTGGCGCTAGCAATCAACTTGCAGACTGATATTTTTTAGCGATCGCCACAAAATCGTCAAAGTGTCGAATAAAGACATCTGTCATATCCGGATCGAAGTGCTTACCGCGTCCAGCAGCGATAATCTCTCTCGCCTCAGCATTAGACATCGCCGGCTTATAAACCCGAGCGTTTATCAATGCATCAAACACGTCAGCAAGCGCCATCAAACGTGCCGACAAAGGAATAGCATCCCCCGCAAGACTATCCGGATACCCACTGCCATCCCATTTCTCATGGTGCCAATGGGCAATTTCCTGAGCTAAGGTCAACAATCGTAGAGGTGGGTTGCCATGCGCTACCTTTTCTATGGCTTGACTACCAAGCACAGCATGGGTTTTCATGATAATCCATTCTTCCGGCGTAAGCTTACCCGGCTTAAGCAAAATATCATCCGATATACCAATCTTACCAATATCATGCAATGGCGAGGATTGAGCTAGCAAGTTTATCGTTTCGTCAGTTAAAGTAGCGGCGAAACGTGGGTGCTCACGCAAACATCTAGCCAAATGCCCCACGTACCCTGAGGTGCGCAGAATATGATTGTTCGTTTCCGGGTCACTCAATTCGGCCAAGTGTGCTAATGCTCTAATCGCAATCTGCTGAGTCAAATTACTTTCAGTCATGCGACGAGCGACTTCAGCTTCTAATAAGGTACTCATATGTTCACGCACTTGTTTGGCCTCAATTTGCGCACGGACCTTAGTCATTAACAAGGCCGGTTCGATAGATTTACTAATATAATCAACGGCGCCAAGCCGCAAAGCAGACTCGCGCTCTTCTTCGTCGGCCTGCTCAGTGAGCAGCACGATGGGGATATCTCTTGTTTCAGAATTTCTACGCAAACGCGCAAGCACTGCATAACCATCCATATCAGGCATCGTCCTATCGAGCAAAATTAAATCTGGAGCGGGTTCTTTACTAGCGATGAGCAAACCCACTTCAGCAGAAGTCGCTGTTAATATCCGATATTGTGTGCGTAGTGGCCCACTGATTAAATGAAGGCTTTCAACCGAGTCGTCGATAATTAAGATAGTGGCAAGATCAGTCATTTATAAAAGACAAAACAATAATTATATTAGGTTCATTTTAGCATGACTCGAGACTTAGCTCTCAAGTTATCAATGTCACAGGTCGGAATGCCAACCTCCGCCCAATGCCTTAAATAGCTCCACCGTAGCGAATAGTCTCGATTGACGACTTTGAACAAAAGCTAGGGCAGCTTCGTTATACGCACGCTGCGAGTCCAATACCTCTAAATAAGCAGAATAGCCTGATTGATACCGATTTTTTGATATTTCTAACGCTTTTTTAGCTGCAATCCGGCTTTCATTTAGAGCAAATTCACGTTCGGTACTTTGTCTAACATTAACCAAAGCATCATTCACTTCTCTAAAAGCATTTTGAATAGCGCTTTCATAGCTAGCCAAAGCTTGCTTTTGCTGAGCACTTGCTTGCTCAACTTGAGCGCCGGTCTTGCCTGAATCAAAAATAGGTAGATGTAAGCTCAAGCCACCGGTCCAGATGCGTGCAGCAGATTTTAATATATTACCCAACTCCAGGCTTTCACCCCCTAATGCGGCAGTAAGAGAAATGGTTGGGTAAAGCGCTGCTTTAGCAACACCAATATTAGCATTGGCAGATACCAACTGCTGCTCTGCTTGACGGACATCTGGCCGCGCTTCAAGCAAGCTTGAAGGTAGGCCGGCTGGCGGCGTTGGGGGAATCGGTAAAGATTCAATCTCAGCTGCCATTAATTTTAAATCTAAAGTGCCAGTTAACACGGCTAATTGGTGCAGGGTAATCGCTCTTAATTTAATAAATTCCGCTAGCTGTGCTCTTAAATTTGCACTAGCTACTTCAGCTTGATACACATCCAACGCTGATACCACGCCCCCTTCTAGGCGACGCTTGGTTAATGCTAAACTAGCATCTCGGCTTTTTAAGTTTTCTTGGCTAATGACAATTTGTGAATCTAAACTACGCAATAACAAGTAATTATTTGCTACCAAGCCTGATAGCGACAAAGCCACCGTATCTTTTGCATAAATACTGGATAAAGTCTGCGCACGAGCAGACTCTTTAGCTCTACGCAATTTTCCCCAAAAATCTATTTCAAAAGACGTACCTAGCTGAGCAATATAATTATTACGTGGATTATTACCAAAGACTGGGAAAGCGCCTGCTCCGGTCACGCGTGATCGGGCCGCTCTGGCATCTAAATTCAGCGTTGGGAAAGTTTCCGCCCCCACTTCACGCATTGCAGCATCAGCTTCTTCTATACGAGCAACGGCAAGCTTAATATCTGTATTATTTTGCTGCGCCATCGCGACCAAATCGTTCAGCGTTTTATCTTGATATAACGTCCACCAGGTATTGGCAATATTACTGCTAGTTGTTTTATTGTCAGCAGCTTCATCACTAAATTGCGTTGGCATCGCCATAGCTGGTCGCTGGTAATCTGGCCCCAAAGATTTACATCCTGCAAAAAGCAGGATTACTGAAACCATTGCAATACGCTTAGTGGTGTTGAAATTCGAATGTAACCTCACGGCGTTTCCTTTGCATTTATTTCCGTTTCCAGCTGCCCATGATGTCTCACATGCTTACCTGTTAGCCAAGTAAAGAATAGTGGGATAAATATAGTAGCGACAAAAGTCGCTAACAGCATCCCGCCGAACACACCAGTACCCATTGACCGGCGCGCTGCCGCGCCTGCACCAGACGCAACCACTAATGGCAGAATGCCTAATACAAATGCCATGGACGTCATAACAATAGGCCTGAATCTTAATCGTGCAGCCTCTAGCGCCGCCTCTGCCACTGGCATGCCCTGTTCCATTTTTTGACTAGCAAACTCTACAATTAAAATTGCATTTTTAGCTGCCAAACCTATCAGCGTAATCAAGCCAATTTGAAAGTAAATGTCGTTCGGCATACCCCGTAATAAAACCGCCAAGAAAGCGCCCGCTAGCGCAAACGGCACCGCCATAATGACTGCAAGCGGCAACGCCCAAGTTTCAAACTGAGCCGCTAAAATTAAAAACACCATAATAATGGCAAAACCAAAGGCGAACATAGCAGCTGAACCCGTGCGTTTTTCTTGATAAGCTTGTGCTGTCCAAGCAATTTGATAGCCATCTGGCAAGTTGGCTTGGGCAACACGCTCAACCGCCTTAATTGCATCGCCAGAACTGATGCCAGGGGCACCACTACCAAACACTTTAGCTGAAAGTAGACCGTTATAACGCTCCAATTGCTCAGCACCCACCATGTTGCTCACTTTACTTAAAGCGGATAACGGAATCATATTGCCATTAGGTGCCAAATTATTAGGTTGACTACGTACATAGACTTTCCCTAAATCTTCCGGCTTCATTCTAAATTGTGGTTCCGCTTGCAACTGCACTCGATAAGTACGTCCATTTTTATTAAAATCATTAACATAGAAAGAACCCATGGTGCTTTGTAGTGTCGTATAAATATCTGAAATTTTCACGCCCTGAGAAATGGCTTTAGCCTCATCCACCTCAATCATTAACTGCGGCACAGTGGGACGGAAAAATGTTTTGGGCGGCGTCAGTGAAGGGTCTTTACTCATGGCATCCATTAAGTTATTCATGACTGCCGCAAGTTTAATAGGATCAGTATCACGTTGGCTTTGCACGTACACTTCAAAGCCTGCGGCAGTGCCTAAGCCACGAATCGCGGGCGGATTTACCGCAAAGGCTAAACCATCAGGTTGACTCATACCAATCCCAAAAAGCTTACCCACAATTTGATCTGCCGAAGTCTCACGTAAACTCCAGTCCTTTAAACGCACAAACATAGTCGCGGCGTTAGTTTTGTTGGCGCCAGTTAGCAACTCCAAGCCATTCACGGCAAATTCATGAGCGACTGCAGGATCTTTCGCAATACCTGCGCGTATATTTTCTGTGGTTTTCGTCGTGCGACTTAAAGTAGCCCCATCAGGCATAACGACTATCGTCACCACATAACCCTGATCTTCTGCCGGCACAAAGCTACCGGGTACTTTCATAAACAAGAACAGACACGCAAGCAAAATGCCAGCAAAGGCTAGCCCACCAATAATTTTATGTTTAAGCGTTAAGGCAACGGTATTGGTATAAAAATGTGAGAATCGACTAAAGCCCTTATTGAACACTTTGAAAAACCTGTTTTCATGGTGTGTTTTTTGCAAAATCATGGCACAAAGTGCCGGGGTTAAGGTTAAAGCCACAACACCAGAAATCACTACCGCAATAGCGACCGTCACGGCAAATTGACGATAAAGCTCACCGGCAATACCCCCTTGAAAAGCCACAGGGACAAATACGGCACATAACACCAAAACAATTGCTACAACCGCCGCAGAGACTTGGTGAATGGATTTAATGGCTGCAGGTAATGGCGCTAGATTTTCTTCTCGCATCAATCGTTCGGTATTTTCGAGCACCACAATCGCATCATCCACCACAATACCAATCGCCAAGATCATAGCAAACAGCGTCAGCAAGTTAATCGAGAAGCCAAATAAGTACAAACCGGCAAAAGTACCAATTAACGAAATCGGCACCGCGATAATCGGAATAAGCGTAGCGCGCCAACTCTGTAAAAATAAAAAGACGACCAACACCACCAATACTAAGGCCTCGGCAAATGTCTTGAACACTTCTTTGATAGTCGCTTTAACGAAATCACTGGTGTCGTAAGGAATGGTGTAAGCCATACCTGCAGGGAAGCGTACTTTGAGTTCTTCAATTTTCGACTTAATGCCTTTTGCCGTATCAAGCGCGTTAGCACCTGTCTGCAAAAAGATTGGGATTGCAACACCAGGCTGACCATCCAATGCTGAGGTGACATTATAACTCTGTGCACCCAGCTCAATACGTGCCACATCTTTTAGGTAAAGTAAGCCTCTCGCACCATCAGCCCTGATGATGATGTTGCCAAATTGTGCTGGGTCGATTAAACGCCCTTTAGCACTCACGGTGTAAACCAACTGTTGTCCAGCTAGCGCTGGCTCTTGACCTATTTTACCTGCAGCGTATTGATTATTTTGTGCACCAATAGCCGCAGCAATATCACTACTACTAATCCCCAATTGCGCCATACGGTCAGGTCTCAACCATATACGCATCGAATAATCCTGCCCGCCAAATATCAAAGCATCGCCAACGCCTTTAACGCGTTTCAATTCGTCCAGTACATTTAAGGTCGCGTAATTACTTAGATATAAACGGTCATGTTTAAGGTCTTTTGAAGTGAGCATCACCACTAATAAAATATCATTCGATTTTTTCTGCACAATCAGCCCATTACGGCGCACATCATCAGGCAGACGTGGCGTGGCAATGTTGACTCGATTGCTAACATTAAAAGTCGCCTGATCAACATTGGTCCCCACCTCAAAGGTGGCAGTAATCACTAGCGTGCCACTAGAATCAGCGCTAGAGCTAAAATAAAGTAAATTATCAACGCCACTTAGCTGCTCTTCAATTGGGCCGGCAACAGTTTTGGCCAACGTATCTGCACTCGCGCCTGGATAACTTGCGGTAATAGTCACAGTAGGCGGTGCAATTTGTGGATACTGGGCTATTGGCAGCTTAAATGCCGCCGCCAATCCAGCCAAAACAATAATAATGGATAATACTGAGGCAAAAATAGGCCGCGTGATAAAAAACTTGGTCATGATTTAATCCTATTTGCTAGCTGGCTTAACTGGCAATGGCGGTGTTTCAGTGTAGGGATGCGGGTCTACAGCTGCACCAGGACGTACCTTAATTAAATTGTCTGCAATTACCAGCTCCCCTGCTTTTAAGCCACTTAACACCACCCAATCCTTACCCTGCCAGCCACCTTCAACGATAGGTCTAATAGCAGCAACTGCTTTACCATCTGGCGTTTTTTCAGCAACAAAAACAAATTTACCTTGATCACCAGTCAACACAGCAGTTTGCGGTAACAAAAATACGCCTTTGCGTGTACCGGTTGTGACGCGAACACGCACAAACTGACCAGGCAATAAAGTCTTATCATCATTGGCAAAAGTAGCGCGTAATTGCTGCGTACCCAACTGTGGATCTATCGTGCTGGCAGCAAAATTCAACTGGCCTTTTGTTGCGTACTCTTTACCATCAGACAGAATTAAACCCACCTCTTTCACACGCGCTGGCGTTAAATGTCCACCCAGCAAAGCCAACTCACTATCAGACAGACTGAATCTCACCCAAATTGGACTGATTTGGCTGACCTTAGTCAGTAAACTGCTATTAGCATTAACCAAAGCGCCTTCAGATAACTCGAAGCGGCCAGCAATACCAGACAAGGGCGACGTCACCGTAGTGTAAGATAGATTTAATTGTGCTTCACGAACGCCCGCTTCATACTGCGCCAGCGCAGCCCGCGCCATACTATTATCAGAGGCTGCATTATCAGCCTCACGCTTACTAATAGACTGCGTAGCTAGAAGGCCATCCAAACGAGCTGCCTCACGCTGCGTTTGCAATAAGCGCGCTTCTTGCTGAGCAAGTTGCGCTTTGGCATTGGTGAGTGCTATTTGAAATGGGACGGGGTCAATCAAGAACATTGTCTGGCCAGCTTTAATCGGCGCACCCTCTTCAAACATTTTCTTTAGTAAAATGCCACCCACTCGAGGGCGTATTTCAACTTCTTTTGCGCCTTCAGTTTGCGCTACTGTTTCGGCGCTAATAGGCACTGCAGTTGGGTGCAACTCAACGACGCCTACAGGCATCGCTGGCATTGGGCCAGTTTGCAGGCCAGCGCCCTCTTTTTTACCACAGCCGATTAATACTAAACTAGTAGCCATCAGCGCAACTATGACAAACGCTGAGATGCTCTTAGGTGATTTCGATTTAAATGCTTTAGTTGAAAGGCTAAATTGCATTAATGACTCCATATTTTTCATACCGCCTCGTTGAAAAAACTATTTTACTGTTACAACCATTTTCACACAAAAACACAGTCAAACTGTAGCAAAATGCTTGTTAATCCTTAATTGTAGCGATAATATAAGTAAACATTGTGACTGGGAGACATTGTGGAAATTCATACAGGCGAAATTTACGGTAAACAAACTGCTACTAAATTTGTCATGTACAACGTGTTGAAAGTCAGCAAATCCATTGTTACTCTACAAAATATCGATAACCCACTCAGTCTATTTGAAACCACCGCACAAAAACTAAGCACTTCAGGCTATGTACGCATCAGCCAAACGCCTTATATCGACTTACAGGCGAGCACCCCTAAAAAACGTAAAGCGGCACGAAAACCAACGCGCTGTCCGCTCACTTTTGATTTTTTAGAAGATCGGGCAGATAGTCAAAGACCTGCCCCCATCTTACCTGACTTATTTAACTAGTCTTAAAAACGCTAGCTTCGTGGTGGCCCACCGCGCAAATCATGGCCATCTGCACTATAAATTTCCACTTCTACAAAATCACCGGGCGTTAAACCCTCAGCATCTTCCATATACACCACACCATCAATCTCTGGCGCATCTGCTTTAGTACGGCCTATGGCCTCAATATTACCTTCTACATCAGCCACAATTTCATCCACCAACACGGTTTGAATACTACCTATTTTGCCATGTAATTTAGCGGCACTGATGCGTTCTTGCACTGCCATAAATCGACTTAGGCGCTCTTGCTTTAATTCTTCTGGCACTTGATTTGGCAATTCGTTCGCCTTTGCGCCATCAACGGCAGAATAAGCAAAGCAACCTACCCTATCTAACTGCGCTTCTTCTAAAAAGTCCAATAGCATTTGAAAGTCGTCTTCCGTCTCACCTGGGAAACCTGCAATAAAGGTACTTCTCACCGTAATATCAGGACAAATTTCTCGCCACGCCTTAATACGCGCCAAATTATTCTCTGCATGTGCTGGCCGCTTCATCGCTTTTAAAATGCGTGGGCTGGCATGCTGAAACGGCACATCCAAATACGGTAAAATCAAACCGTCTGCCATCAACGGTATGACTTCATCAACATGCGGGTAAGGGTAAACGTAATGCAACCGCGTCCAAACACCTAAGTCACTCAAGCTTTTACATAGTTCTGTCATACGCGTTTTTACAGGTCGGCCATTCCAAAAGCCTGGACGATATTTCACATCAACGCCGTAAGCCGAAGTATCTTGTGAAATTACTAAAATCTCGCTCACCCCCGCTTTCACTAGGTTTTCAGCTTCGTTCAACACGTCGCCAATCGGGCGACTCACTAAATCACCACGCAAACTTGGGATAATGCAGAAGCTACAACGGTGATTACAGCCTTCTGAGATTTTCAGATACGCATAATGACTAGGCGTTAAACGTACGCCCTGTGCTGGCACTAAATCTACAAATGGTTCATGCAGTTTAGGTAAATTCGCATGTACAGCAGTCATGACTTCTTCTAACGCATGTGGCCCAGTCACCGCTAACACACTTGGGTGTGCGGCTTCTACCACACCTTTTTTAGCCCCTAAACAACCCGTCACGATTACTTTACCGTTCTTCTTAATCGCCTCGCCAATGGCATCGAGTGATTCTTCTACCGCACTATCAATAAAACCACAGGTATTCACAACAACCAAGTCAGCATCTTCATAGCTACCTGAAATTTCATAGCCTTCAGCACGTAATTGGGTGAGAATACGCTCTGCATCAGAACCCGCTTTGGGGCAGCCGAGTGAAACGAAACCAACTTTTGGATTTGATAAACTCATGAACACTAACCAACCTTTAAATTAAATTTTTACTTATGTATATAATTGCCATTGCTTGGCTGTACGTTGTCACTTTAATGGCAGCAACCGAAAAAACTATGACCGCAGGGTTACTAACCTTTGTGTTTTACGGACTACTTCCTTGTGCTTTATTCTTATGGGTACTTGGCGTAAAACATAGACGGCACATTAAGCACAAGAAATTACTACTCGAGGACGACGTGGGCAATCCAGATAGTACTGACGCCAACCGAAATGAGTAAAATTTGTGCCAAAGTCGCTTTTAATTCGGTACGCCTATGTAAACCAGGAATTAAATCTGCCACTGCTACATAAAGCAAACTAGATGCAGCTAAGCCTAAAATAACCGGTATCCAACTTTGCACATATTGCAATGCATAATAGGCGATTAAACCCCCTACCATCGTCGCGACACTTGAGACTAAATTAAATATTAGCGCTTGTTTTTTACTATAGCCTGAATGTAATAAGATTAAAAAATCCCCCACTTCTTGTGGAATTTCATGGGCAATAATAGCGAGTGCTGTCACGACACCCAATTTAATATCTGCAGTAAAAGCCGCAGCAATCAAAATACCATCAATAAAATTATGAAAAGTATCGCCTATCATAATCATCAGACCACTACGCCCACCGTCGTGGCCATGACTATGAATGTGGCCATGACTCAACAAGGCGGAGGGCTGTTGTATTGCTACCGCCTTATACTTAAAACCAGCGTCTTGCGTAACCTGTTCTGAATGTGTGACTGGGCAGTTTTCTTCCGTGTGCATCGCATGCACTTCACAGTGATCGCCATGACAATGGCGCCAAATCACCAGCTTTTCCAACACAAAAAATAGCAATAAACCAAGAAGCAATGTGGCAGAAACGCTTTCTACATCGCCAGCCAGACTAAATGCGTGGGGTAAAATTTCTAAAAAAACTGCACCTAACATAGCGCCTATGGCATAGCTCACCAACATGGGCACCCATGTCGTACGCACATTTAAGGCAAACAGTGCCGCCAAAGACACGCTTAACACGCCTCCGAGTAAACTGGATAAAATAATCCAAGTCAGTGCAGATAATGGCGTAGTCGTAAGTGCTAGGTTTAACATAAATATTTTGGGTTCAATCGAAACTAAAGTAATCTAAGCTGACTTACTAAAGCAAACATTATAAACGAGCGGCGTCATCATCGACATGTATTGATGGATAAATGTAATCATCAGACCAATAATGAGCAAAATTAAGCAATGAATCAATTAAAAAACACAATGCGTATGCCTGCCATGTTTATTGGGCACGGCAACCCGATGAATGCCATCACAGAAAACCCCTACCGCGATGCTTGGTTGGCATTAGGCAAAAGCTTACCTAAACCAAATGCTATCTTGTGCGTTTCTGCCCATTGGCAGACCCAAGGCACGCAAGTGTGCGCCGCCAGCAGTCCAAAAACCATCCATGATTTTGGTGGTTTTCCTAAGGAGTTGTTTGCTCAGCAATACCCAGCACCTGGTGCACCTGAATATGCAAAAATGGTTTGCGATTTATTGCCAGCCAACACAATAACCAGCACCTTGGATTGGGGTTTAGATCATGGCGCTTGGACGATATTACAATCGCTTTTTCCAAAAGCGGACATCCCCGTTTTTCAATTGAGTTTAGATGTGAATTTAACCTTTAATCAGCACTTTAAGCTCGCCAAGCAATTAGCCAGCTTACGCGAACAAGGGGTGATGATATTAGGCAGTGGCAATATTGTGCATAATTTGGCCAGACTAAATATGCTAGGCAACACGCCTGACTGGGCAGTTAATTTTGACGCTTATATTAAACATGCGTTGATGTCTGATGATGAACTGGCATTATTAACCATAGCCAATGCAGGTGAAGCTGCAACACTCGCCGTACCTACTGATGAACACTTTTTACCGTTGTTATATATTGCCGCAGTTAAACACACCGATGACAACATGCAATTTATCACCGACAGTTTTGATTTAGGCTCGTTAAGTATGCGTAGCGTGGTTTACCAAAAATGTTCACGCTAACCAAATTAAGCTGGCCATGCGCCCGGTGATGCTGTCACGCCTAAATGAGAAAAACCGCGCTTCATCAGTATAAGTACAAAAATCTTCATTCACGCCTCCACCATAAATCTGCATGACGCCAAGCGCTTTTAAGCGTTGCTGGGCAATTAAATACATATTACATAGCCACTTGTCGCCATGCGCCTTAAATGCCTGTGCTGCTTGATGATTGTGCTGTGTAAACTGTTCACGCACCTCTGCCCCCACCTCAAATGCATTAGGCCCAATGGCTGGGCCAAGCCAAGCCAAAATCTCACTTGGGGGCGCTTGCATTTTATGCACGGCGGCTTCAATGGCACCATCACACAAACCACGCCATCCCGCATGCACGGCCGATACTACCGTACCCGCCCTATTGCACAACAGCACTGGTAAACAATCTGCCGTCATCGTCACGCAAACAATGTTAGGCTTAGTGGTAAACGAAGCATCTGCATTTTGCAAACACGTACTTTGTGCTGCATCAATCACCTCAACCCCATGCACTTGATTCACCCATACTGGCTCACTGGGTAAATAGGGCATGAGTAATTGTCGATTATTCGCAACCGCAGCGGCATCATCATTCACATGCGCGCCTAAATTTAAACTAGCATAAGGTGCTAAGCTTACGCCATCTAACCTCGTCGTTTGTAACGCATTAACATGAGCGGGTGCAGGCCAATTAGGTTTAATAAAACTCAACGCATGCACAGTTTTTTTACTCTTCATCATCCAATTCTAAATCTTCGTCTTCATCAAATTCGCTATCATCTTCGTCATCCTCATAATCTTCATCTGCAAGGTATGGCTCAGTCTGCAAGCCGCCGAAATCATACTCATCTGCATCATCACGTGGATCTTCATGGCGCATCGCTTCCAACAAGGCTTTCATGTCGTCGGCTAACTCAATTTGCCATTCCACAAACTCATTCGTCGCTGGATGTAGCAAGCCCAGTTTGATGGCATGCAATGCTTGGCGATTAAACTTGCTAACTGCATCACGTAAGGTTTGCGTCATGGCACGAATCGGCACGATGCCACGAAAACCATAAACAGGGTCGCCCACAATAGGTGCTTTTAAATGCTGCATATGTACGCGAATTTGATGAGTACGTCCTGTTTCTAAATTACAGCGCATATAGGTTTGCACTGAGAATCGCTCTAACATCTCATAACGGGTAATGGCAGGTTTGCCAGCACGATTAATGGCCATTTTTGTGCGCGACCGCGGGTCACGTCCAATGGGCTGATCTATCGTGCCATTGCGCCAAATTTGTCCCCACACAATGGCGCGGTATTCGCGCTTTACCGTACGCGCTTGCAATTGGCGGACTAAATTGGTTTGTGCTGCCAAGGTTTTTGCCACCACTAACAAGCCACTAGTGTCTTTATCTAGCCGATGCACTATACCTGCGCGTGGCACATCTTTTAACTCTGGCGCATAAAATAACAAGGCGTTGAGTAAGGTGCCACTCCAATTGCCTGCGGCGGGATGCACGACCATACCTGCAGGTTTATTAATCACCACAATATGTGCATCTTCAAACACAATATCCAACGGAATATTTTCTGCGCTAAATGCCTGTTGTTCAGGCTTAGTCTGCACATGCACCAAGACTTGCTCGCCACCCCATACCTTAGTTTTAGAGGTGCTGGCTTGGCCGCCCACCGTCACTAAGCCCTCTTTAATCCAAGCTTGTAGTCTTGAACGTGAGTGATCTGGTAATAGCCGTTGCAATGCAACATCTAAGCGCAAGCCACCTAAATCTTGTGGGATGGTCAATGCTAAATCATTGTTAACAGCGGCTGAATTACTAAGAGATTGTTGAGTGGTGTCTGTCATCGGTTATAATTGTGATAATTCTTAAAGATGGTTTTAGCATGAAGTATATCTTAATTTTAATGTTTGCCTTGTTTCTCAATGCTTGTGCAATTTTTGGTGACCCCACTGAGTTGGATGAAACTAAAGGTTGGACGGCTGAGCGCCTTTACACCGAAGGCCAAGCTAAAATGTCGGATAAAGACTATGAAAAAGCTATCAAATATTTCGGAAAGCTAGAATCGCGCTACCCTAACGGCCGCTATGCCACACAAGCCCAGATTGAAACTGCCTATGCGCACTACAAAAAACAGGAGCCCATATTATGCGTAGCAGCAGCAGATCGTTTTATTAAATTACACCCCAACCATACCAACGTTGACTATGCTTATTATTTAAAAGGCTTAGCTGTTTTTAATGAACGTGGTGTTATCGAAAAGCTCACTGAACAACAAATCAATGATCGCGACCCTCGCGCTCTGCGAGATTCTTTTGCTAGTTTTAAAGAACTCGTCACCCGCTTTCCTAAAAGCAAATATACAAAAGATGCCTCACAGCGGATGGTCTATTTGGCTAATACCTTGTCAGAGCATGAATTGCATGTGGCGCGTTACTACATGAAACGCCAGGCTTACGTGGCAGCCGTTAATCGCTGTAAATATGTGCTGGAATATTTTCCTCAATCACCAGGCGTTGAGCAAGCTTTAGTGATTATGATTAGCGCCTACGATTTACTTAGCTTAGAAGACCTTAAAAACGATACATTACGCATTTTAAAAACCAACTACCCGAACAGCCAAATGTTCGGCAAAGCCGTACCAACTGATGAGCGCGTATGGTGGAAATTTTGGGAAAGTCTGTATTAAAGTTTTGTACTAACAACTGAATAAGATGCTGAAGGAATTGAGCATCTTATTGAATGCAGTCATATTGTTAACGCTTTTTAGCGCTTCTATCTTTATCTTCTACCACTTTTTTGGCTTTTAATTCTGCTCGATGTGCTGTTTTGCGACGGCGCATGCTAACAATACCTTCACCCGGCTTACGCTTGTCTTCGTCTTCAGCAAACGGGTTGCTACCTTGTTTGTATTGCACACGAAGTGGCGTCCCTGATAACTGAAATGTTCTACGGAAAGTTTTTTCTAAGAATCTCGTGTAAGCATCTTTCACGCCATCTACATGATTGCCGTGTATCACCACAATAGGTGGATTGCTACCACCTTGGTGGGCATAACGTAATTTAGGGCGTATACCCTTGCTGATTGGTGGTTGATGCTGTTGCAAGGCATCAATCAACACGCGGGTGAGTTGTGGCGTAGCCAGCTTGGCAAA
>CANNEG010000014.1:0-26652 GCA_947503455.1 Betaproteobacteria bacterium | reverse complement strand
AGAAGCAAGTGTATCATTACCGTAGTGTTCTGGCTCGCGTAACCCTAATAAATTAAGGTTAGGACCATGTAGTACTAAAATAGATTTAGTTGACATAAGCCGGTACTTTTTTGAACAGTTTATGCTGTAATTCGTTGTAATTCATAATTCCAAGTTTGCCGAAGTTAGCTGGTTTTGTCCAGCTAAATTAGTCTAATTAAGCGAAATTACACAGCATTAGTGATTTAAGTGATTGATATTGTTAGCATAAGCCCAAGCTAAAAATGCAAGCTATTAATTTGATAATAAAGGACGTAAAGTCGTCTCTAAAAGTGCTTTATTGATGCGGCCAAAGTAAGTTTCTACGACTAGCCCGTCTTTGTTGATGATCACAGTATAAGGAAGAACATCTTTATCATTACCCAATTTACTACCTAAGTTCATGCCTTCATCTTCAGCCACCAATAATGGATAGTTCACAGGTGAGTTTTGTGAAAATTCTTTGACTAAGCCTAGTTCGTCAATGGCCACTCCTAGTACGACGACATTTTTATTTTTATATTCAGCATATAACTGTGAAAGTTCTGGCATTTCTTCGCGACACGGCGGGCACCAAGTGGCCCAGAAATTTAGGATGATGATTTTACCTTTGTATTGGTTTAAATCTTGGCTCACGCCATTTTCATTAGTTAAATGCGCACCAAAAAATGGTTGGGTAGAAAGCGTGCTGTAATGACTATTAGCGTTTTTAAGTGGTGAATTGGGGTTTAACACAAAATAGTAAAGAATAAAGCCAGCGCAGAGCATAATGGCTAGAGAGCCAATGTGAGACAGTAGTTTTTTTAACATTGTATGGTTGAGGTTTCACTGGGTTGCGGTTTAGCAATGCAGCTATCGCGTTTTGAAAGTGTCGCGCTAAAGCGATCGGCATTTTGAAAGCCTATCGTTTTTAATGACGACATCTCTTGACCACGATTGTTAAAAAATGCGATGCCAGGCGGGCCATATAGACCAAAGCGTTTTAGTAGCGCCTTGTCATTTTCGGTGTTAGCTGTAACATCCACCTGTAATAGCAGCGTATTTTTTAATAGGCGCCTCACTTTTTGATCACTAAATGTGTTCTCCTCAAGTTCCTTACAAGCGACACACCAGTCCGCATAAAAATCCAACATAACAGGCTGACCTTTAGTATCTGCTAACCTCTCTTCTAGTGCGGCGATACTTGTAATGCGGGTAAAGGCAAGGGGCGCGCTTATTTTTGAAGAATTCTCTGAGCTTGCTATTAGTGCGTTTAACGGTTGCAGCGCAGATTTAGCCCCAGAAAGTGCACCAATTAATAATGCCACACCACATATTAAGAGAATAACGGCGACACCTTTCCAAACCTTCGCAAGGTTAGATGCGTGCGCAGGTAAGTTATCTAGTGCGTTGTGATAAACCGCTGTCACAATCAATAAGGCTGACCATAGGGCCATTTGTAGGCTAATTGAAATCACTGGCGAAATCAGCCAAATCGACATGCCCAGCATTAGCACGCCAAAAAAGTTGCGTACGGCGTTCATCCAGTTGCCAGTTTTTGGTAATAAACTACCTGCAGACGCGCCTATGAGTAATAAAGGTACCCCCATGCCGATGGCGAGTGCAAATAAACCTACGCCCCCTAGTAATACATTATGTGTTTGGCCGATGTAAATCAGCGCGCCTGCAAGTGGCGCTGCCACACACGGGCTAACAATTAATGCAGATAAGGCCCCCATGACAAAAACACCTATAAAGTGGCCACCTTTGAGCCGGTTGCTGGTATTGAGCATTTTGACTTCAAAACTTTGCGGTAGTTTTAATTCATAAAAACCGAACATAGAAAAAGCTAACAAGACAAAAATGAATGAAGTAGCGCCTAATACCCAAGGATTTTGTAGTGCCTGGCTGAGTAGATTGCCTGACAAGCCCGCAGCGATACCTGCCAAGGTGTAACTTAAAGCCATCCCTAATACATAGGCAACAGATAAGCCAAATGCATGTAGTTTAGAGGGCTTTACTGATTGGCTTTGACTGCCAACAATAATGCTGGATAAAATTGGTATCATCGGCAGCACGCAAGGCGTGAGCGAAAGTAGTAACCCTGCTACAAAAAAACTAGCGATAACCAACCATAAATTGCCAGATTTTAAAATTTGCGTGGTGCCGTCAGTCTCGTTATCACTTACTGCAGCCAAGTTAGCGCTACTCTGGTTTATAGTTGATGTATTGACAGAAAGCGTCTTTTTAATAGGCGCATAGCATAAGCCTTTTTCGCTACAGCCTTGGTAGCTAGCGTTGATAGTGACCTGGTCGACAGGAGCACTAAGTTTAATATTAACTTTAAAATCATGGTGATAGACTTCTTGTTTGCCAAAGTTAGAATCATTTTTAATATCTCCAGTAGGTAAGCCTACTGAGGATATCTTAATCGGTGTAGGAGATTGAACTTCGAACTTGATGCGATCTCGATATAAGTAATGCCCAGGCACAATGGTAAAATTTGCCTGAATATTTTGAGTATCTATTGCATTTAAATGTAGTTGAAAAGCAACTTCAGGAGGTAATACAGCTTCCGCGTCATCAACAAACAAGTGCTTAATAGAGCTTGAGTCAGCAATAGCGGCATGAGCGCTCATTAAAAAAGCGCTTTGCAAAAACACCATGGCAAGCAGTGTAATCAAACTGTTTAATAATCGATGCGACAATAAATTTTTCACGTACAACGGACCCATTTTTAGTAATTGAAGCTAATGTTGTTATGGTATCTTGTAATTATAGGATATAGGCACAACAAACAACTAAGAAACTGCTATTTACATCACATTTGGATAGGGAATCCCTATCATACGTTCAATAATTTAAGGCTTATATATTATGCGGATAATATCTTTACTGACTATACTGGCTTTCCCAGTAGCAGAGATTTGGATTTTAATTAATTTAGCGCATCAATATGGTTGGTGGTTAATATTATACTTAGTTGTGGTGGCGATGCTTGGCTTGCAACTTATACGAGATGAAAAGTTATTATTTTCTGGTCGTATGATGGAGAGTTTAAAACAAGAGGGCAATCCCATAAAAGCAATATTCGGTAGTGCGCGCAATATTATCGCGGGCATATTATTGATAATACCTGGCGTGATCACGGATTTGATTGCGGTAGTTTTACTATTAATTCCAGTCAACAAAGATAAACAAGCGACATCTCAATATAGTCAACAGGCGGCTAATGATGATGTGATAGAAGGCGAATTTCACCGTGAAGAGTAAAGCATGAGTTTTCAAATTACAATAAAATCTACAGGACATCATTACACCGCCAAAGCCTCAGAAACTTTGCTGGAATCAGCCATAGTTGCGGGTGTCAATCTTCCTTATGGCTGTCGAAATGGTAGTTGTGGTAGTTGCAAAGGCGATATTGTCAGTGGCGCAATTGACTATGGTGATTACGCCACAAGTGCGCTTACTGAAGCAGAAAGAGCCGCCGGTAAAGCCCTATTTTGTTGCGCACATCCGCTTTCTGACTTAACGATTGAATGCCGAGAAATTACTGCAGATATTATTCCGCCCCGTATTTTGCCAGCGCGTGTAGAGCGCAAAGAGCAACTTTCACATGACGTGATGGCGTTATTTTTAAAGTTGCCCAGTGGCGAGCAGTTAAAGTTTATGGCGGGCCAGTACATTGAATTCTTGCTTAAAGATGGTAAGCGTCGCGCCTTTTCTCTGGCTAATGCACCGCATGTGAATAACTTGCTTGAGCTACATTTACGTTTGATTCCAGGCGGACAATTTACCGAATATGTATTTAATGAAATGCCTGATAAAGCTATCTTGCGCATAGAAGCACCATTCGGCAGTTTTTTTCTACGTGAAGATACAAACAAACCCATCATTATGGTGGCGGGGGGTACAGGGTTTGCCCCCATCAAAGGGATTATTGAGCACATGCTACACAATAACATTCAACGTAATGTGACTTTGTACTGGGGTGCGCATACGCTAAAAGACCTTTATATGCCGGCGTTACCTGAGGCATGGGCAACAGAGTATCCACATATTAAATTTATTCCTGTATTGTCTGATGCGGTTGCAGAAGACCACTGGCAGGGCCGCACGGGTTATGTGCACCAAGCTGTGCTAGATGATTTTGCAAAAAGTGGATTAGCCGACTATGAAGTGTATTGTTGTGGTGCGCCCGCCATGGTGGAAGTGGCACATGCAAGTTTTGTGCAGGCGGGCTTAGCAGACGATGCATTTTTTTCAGATGCATTTAATTATGCAAAACCAATAGCTAGTGCTCCAGCCACCCTTTAGGTTAATTTAAGTATTAAATCGTTAAGATTGCGTTAAGAAATTAGCCCTATTATTTGCCCTACAATCTTCGTTAAAGGAGCAAATAATGGAAAAAATTACTTATCGTAGACAAAAAGTTTACGATCCTGCGCTACGCCTCATTCATCTTTGGAATGGTTTGGCCATTCTATTTCTCATGGTTACTATCTGGATTTCCGACCTGTTTGACAAAGGGGTCGGTGAAGACACGCTATGGCAAATACATATTTTTATTGGGTATGCCCTAGTTGTTGGGATTGTCGCGCGATTAGCATGGGGCTTGGTCGGACCACGTCACGCTAGATATTCTGATATGTGGCACCCAGCCGCATGGTGGAATGCAGTTCGTCATTTCAATCTAACAACTAAGCCGAGCTTTGGACATAACACACTCGCCAGTGCCGTTTATTTATTGGTTTATCTATTATTAATCGCCATGGCAGTGTCTGGGCTTGGGCTCGCTGCCATTGAGCACAGCATGGGGCCTTTTAATACTTGGTTTGGTGACATGACTTGGCTAGAGGATTTATTTGAAGAGCCGCACGAAATTATCTATTACTTATTAATGGGTTTTGTGGTGATTCATATTGCCGCGCTGATTTGGCATGAATATAAAGATAAAACGCCAATGGCTCAAGCGATGGTGACTGGTTATCAATATCAAGTTGAATCCGACAGCGTTCAGCAAACTCAAGGAGATGACCATGCGTAATTGGTTCGTTATATTAGGCATACTATTTAGCGTCAACGTATTGGCCGCGATGCCACAAGAATTGCTTAAGCAGTATGAGGCGCAAGCGAAGCAGGAAAGTCCTACTTTTACAGGATTTTCTGCTGAGAAAGGGGCGAGTTTCTTTCAAGCAGAACGCATGCACAGCGATGGTAAAAAAGTCAGTTGCTCAACATGCCATACCAATGATCCGCGTAAGCAAGGAAAAACACGTGCCAATAAAGTGATTGAGGCTATGGCGCCTAGTGTAAATCCGCAGCGATTTACTGATGCGGCTAAGATTGAAAAGTGGTTTGGTCGTAATTGTAAAGATGTGCTGGAACGCACCTGTACCGCACAGGAAAAAGGCGATTACATACAATATTTATTAAGTGTTAAATAAGGAAATATTTGATGAAAAAATGGATGCAGTTTTTAGTATTGATTGCCAGCATTACTTCGACAAGTGCGTTACTGGCAAGCGGTGGGTTTAGTGAAGGCGGTGACAAACAAATGCCAACAGTTGCTAATGCCAAATGGAAAGCGGAATGTAGCGGCTGCCATATGCTCTATCACCCAGGCCTATTGCCAGAAAGATCATGGAATAAAATGATGTTGGGGCTAGATAAGCATTTTGGTGAAAATGCTAGCCTAGATGCCGCAACGCGTGATGAAATTAGCCGATTCCTTGCTTTGAATAGTGCCGATAAACAAGATAACCGTCGCTCAAATCGGTTGAATCAGTCAATTCCTGCAAGTGCAACACCGCTACGTATTAGTGAAACGCGTTATTTTACAAGTAAGCATGACGAGGTCTCTGCAACTACATTCAAACGTAAGAGTATAGGCAGTGCCGCTAATTGCGTGGCTTGTCATCAGGCTGCAGAAAAAGGTGATTTTTCTGAGTCGCAGATAAGAATTCCACGTTAATATAAGCAGATGAGAGTTTTACTCGTAGAAGATGATGCCCTACTGGGTGATGGTGTTCGAGCCGGCCTCAAGCAGGCAGGGTTTGCTGTGGATTGGGCCCAAGATGGCCAAGCGGCAAAACTAGCACTAGAGACAGAGGAATACGCGCTGATGGTGTTAGACCTTGGCCTACCTAAGTTGAGTGGCACGGAATTGCTTAAATGGTTGCGTGGCAGCCATTCAAAAATACCCGTTCTGATTCTGACTGCCCGTGATATGGTATCTGACCGAGTTGCAGGGTTAAATGCAGGTGCGGATGATTACCTGATTAAACCTTTTGATCTGGATGAGTTGATTGCGCGTTTGAATGCATTATTGCGTCGTAGTGCCGGCCAAGTGACACAGAGCTTACAGCATGCTGACATTGAGTTGACGCCTTCAACACATCAAGTGAGTAAAAATGGAAAAATTATTGAGCTTTCAGGGCGAGAGTTTGCCTTGTTACATGAGCTTTTATTGCATGTAGGCCGTGTTCAGTCGCGCGAGCAACTGGAACAGCATTTGTATGGCTGGGGTGAAGAAGTAGAGAGTAATTCGGTAGAAGTGCATATTCATCATTTACGCAAAAAGCTAGGCGCCGAACTCATCCGGACGCTACGAGGTGTTGGCTATGTGATTGATAAGGTGGGTGACTCTACGTTCTAAATCATGAATTCTCTCCGTCTTCGCCTCATATTATTTCTGACAATCATCCTTGGTGTTGCATGGCTAGTGGCTGCCTGGTTTACTCATATTGAGTCGCGCGAAGAAATCGATCGTTTATTTGATGCACAGCTTGCCCAATCTGCGCAAGTGCTGCTTGGTACAACTCGTCATGAGTTGCATGAACGCATCGAGCGTGGCGATGATGAAGTTTCTGCCTCTCATGAATATGAGCAAAAATTAGCTTTTCAAATCTGGGATGAAAAAAATCTTTTACTGCGCTCAGCTTCTGCGCCACCGACGCCTATGAGCCAAGCGTCTGAAGGGTATAGTGAAACCCTAATTAATGGCGAGCAATGGCGTGTACTTACTCGATGGGATACGCGTCATGAATTTATGATTCAAGTGGCCGAACCCTTGGCCGGACGAGAAAGTTTGGCGCATCATATTACCTTTAAAATGTTATTACCTACTTTCATCGCCCTACCTGTATTAGTGCTGCTGATATGGTTTGCTGTTGGCGCTGGCTTACAGCCATTGCAAGTGCTTAAACGAGAAATCAAACAGCGAACTGCCAATCATTTAGAACCAGTTGCCATGGCGGGCGTGCCAGAAGAAGTCACTCCTCTAGTCAAAGCGCTTAATGATTTGTTTGCGCGTCTTGAAGAAGCTTTTGAGGGTGAACGACGCTTTACTGCCGATGCGGCGCATGAGCTACGTACCCCGCTTGCTGCTCTTAAAATCCAAGCACAGGTAGCTATGCGATCAACTGAAGTAGAAGTGCGACAAGTCGCTTTGGAAAATGTATTGCGTGGTGTGGATAGAGCAACTCGATTAGTCGAACAATTACTCACGTTAGCAAGGGTTGATCCTGAAACTGCGGCAGCAGGCTACAAGCAGGTAGATTTGCTTAGTTTGGCGGCACAGGTGATGAGAGAATTGGCGCCGCAGGCCCATGCAAAGCAGATTGAAATATCACTTGAAGAAAGTACTGCATGTAAGGTATTGGGTGATGAGGTTCAGTTGAGTTTGTTATTGCGCAATCTGTTAGATAATGCCATTCGTTATACGCAAGTCAGTGGTCGCGTGACTGTATCAGTGCTCAATTCAGATGGCATCACGCTAGAGGTAAGAGATACTGGCCCTGGCATTCCTAATGCCGAACGCGAGCATGTGCTACAACGTTTTTATCGCATTAGTGGCAGTGGTGAAGAAGGCAGTGGGCTAGGTTTATCCATAGTACGTCGTATTGCTGAGATGCATGGTGCAAGGCTCGTGCTAAAGGATAATGATGCAGGGCACGGTTTGCTAGTGAGTGTGATTTGGCCTAGTACGGCATCTTAGCCGGCTGAATTTAATGGCATTTTATCCAGACTATAAATGCTTTGTAATATTCAACTTGGTAGACACACAAATAAACGGTGACAACTGCATTGAGTAGCGCAGTAGCTAAAAACAACTGTGGAATACTGAAGCCTTGATTGAATAACAAGAGTGAGAAACCTGCAGAAACCACCATCAATAAAGCATTAAGAATATTGTTAGCAGCCATCACACGTGATTGGTGGCTTTTTTCAGCATGCGCTTGAATTAAAGCGTATAGCGGGACAATGTAAAGCCCACCAAATAAGCCGATGAGCGCTATATCAAGGAGTAGTCGCCAATTGTTCAATTGACTCATAAATTGTATATAGTTTTGAGTCGTGACAGGAGAATGAAAATTAGCAGTGGCAAGGTATAAATCTACACCAAACAGTGTTAAGCCCGTGGCGCCAAACAAAACTAAACCTAGCTCTAATTTGCCTTTTGAAAGTTTTTCGCACAGCAAAGAGCCAATACCAACACCAATAGAAAACACTGAGAGTAGCAATATAAATAAACTTTCATCCCCTTTCAGTATATTTTTTGCAAAGCTAGGAAATTGTGCAAGCAAGGTTGCGCCATAAAACCAAAACCATGAAATAGCTATTAACGCAAACCAGATTATTGGGTGCTTCCAAGCAAACTTTAGGTTGTAAAAGGTTTCTGTAATGGGGTTCCAGTTAATTTTTAGACTAGCATCAGCTGCCGGCGAAATTGGAATTTCACGACTTGTCCGATAGCCCATTACGGCAATGGTGACGGTGGCAATGCTGGTAAATAAGGCGTGGTTTTCTTGTAGCGCAAGGAAAGCGCCAACAATCTGGCCGAGTAGAATTGCTGCAAAACTACCCATTTCTACCATGCCATTGCCGCCCACCAACTCATTTTCTTTTAGATGTTGGGGTAAGTATGCGTATTTCACAGGGCCAAAAAGTGTTGAGTGCATGCCCATCATCAATAAAGCCCCACTCAGCAACTCAATATTATTGAGAAAGAAGCCTAAGCTTGCAAACAGCATGATGCTAATTTCAAAAATTTTCACATAACGAATGATTTTTGATTTTTCAAATTTATCGGCAATTTGCCCTGCAGTTGCTGAAAATAGAAAAAATGGCAGAATAAATAAGCCAGGTAATAATGTGGCTAGCGTTACACTGTCTATATTGGAAAGGCTGGCGGCATGAAATACCACCAGTGTGATGAGTGCAGTTTTAAATAGGTTGTCATTAAATGCCCCCAAGAACTGGGTAAAAAAGAAAGGTCGAAATCGACGCTCTAGCATCAAGCTAAATTGGCTGCTCATGGATTCAATTTTCTAAGTGGAATTATTTTTTGTTGGATTTTAAGTAAACAATACGCTAGTGCATGAATACTAACAGACCAAGAAAAAGCTTGCTTAATAATAGCCGCTAGTCTTAAGTTAAGTGCAGTGATTGAATATTTGCCTAATGCTATTAGGCGCAAGAGGTTTTTAGCGAGATAAAAGCGCGCGTTTTTTCGCGTTATTTGCCGTTTGCTTGGCTTTAGATTTGTTTTCAGTATTCGCTTCGGTAGTTGCTTGTAGTTTTTGCGCTTCAATCGCTGCTTCGGCAGCTTTTCTGCGTTCAATTATTCTAGCTTGCGCATCAACAAGCTCATCCAGTGAAATTACATGATCCTGATTTGTATCTACCAGATTAAAATGCCGAGCAATTTGCGGTAGTTTTTCAGTGGCCTCTTGTCTGTCTATCGTGCCATCGCCATCGTTATCAGCATCAAAAAAACGTGCTTCTAGACTTTCTTTCATTGTACGACGACGCTCTTCAATTCGCTCATGATCTTGGTCAATAGAGCGCGCATAATCATCAAGCGCTTTACGCAATTTTTCTCTGTTCTCGGGACTAAAGTTGAGCTCAAGCGTTTGCTGAATTCCATCATTAGTATCATCATTTGCAGCTAATTTAGTAGGTTTACTGGGGTTGTCAAAATTAGTTTTATCAGCCGCGGCCACATTTAACGAAAAAGCGAAAGCAACGCCGACAGCAATGCACGTGTGCTTGATAATACATATTCGTTTTGGTATGAGTTTTATCAAAGGCTTAACTTAACTATTAAATCATCAATTAGACCAAGCATCATGAAGTACGATTGTTAATCGATTGTTTCAATTACCGCTGGAATTGTAATCAATTGTAACAAGGCCGATGCTTGCAATACTTATAGATTGTTAATTTCAAGATAAGTTTACTTAGATTGAGTTTTCAGAGATGAATTTATCAGTTTAATTATGTAGTGTCGTTTTAAATTAAACAAAATTAGCATACACTAAACATTCGTTGAACATTTCAATAGATGCTTACTTAACAGGCGCACTTAAATTAAATAATGGACAATCAAAATAAAAAAATCTTAGTTGTTGACGATGACATTCGTTTGCGTGAATTGCTGCAACGCTATCTCACAGAGCAAGGGTATACCATTAAAGTTGCATCAGATGCCAAAGAAATGGATGCGGTGCTAGCAGAAGAGCCAATTGATTTAATGGTGTTAGATTTGATGTTGCCTGGTGAAGATGGCCTTTCTATCTGTCGCAGAATCCGTGGCACGGGGACTATTCTGCCGATTATTATGCTGACTGCGCGTGGCGATGAAGTGGATAGAATTATTGGGCTTGAAATGGGCGCTGATGATTACTTACCAAAACCATTTAACCCACGTGAATTATTAGCGCGCATCAATGCCGTTATGCGAAGGCATGAACGCTTGCAACCAAGCGCACCTGCCTTGAATACTGATAATGTAGCCATTGGTGATTTTGTGTTTAGCTCTACCACGCGATCTCTAACAAAAAATGGCGCTTCTATCACTATTACTAGTGGAGAATTTGCCCTACTTAAAGTTTTCGTGGATCACCCTCGCCAGCCTTTATCTCGCGATAGGCTTATGCAACTAGCGCGCGGCCGTGAATTGGATGTATTTGACCGCAGTATTGATGTGCAGGTGTCACGCTTACGCAAACTGATTGAGCCAGATATTGCACATCCCCGCTACCTACAAACGATGTGGGGTTTTGGCTATGTGTTTATACCAGATGGCAACGCAGATGAGTGAAGTAGATTAATTAAATCTTAAATAAGCTGCAACTTGAAATTAAGTCTTTTACCTAAAACACTACTCGCTAGAGTCATGCTGCTGATTGCAGTTTTATTGGCTATTGCGCAGCTTGCCTCGCTACAGATTTTTGAATATTTTGAACGTGAGCCTCGCGCTGAAGCTACCGCTTTGCAAGCGGTAACAGTGGTAAATTACACACGTGCTTCGCTCATTGCCTCTCAAGAAAATCTACGCCTTGCATTACTTTCTGAAATTACTGGCAAAGAAGGTGTTCGAATTTACTACGCCGATTTCATGGAAGATATCGAGCCATTGCCAGCAGATCCATTCATTAATATGGTCGCTGCAAAAATACGTGAGCGGCTTGGCGCAGAAACCATCATTACAATTAATCATTACGGTGTTCAAGGACTTTGGATCAGTTTTAACATTGGTCAAGATGACTACTGGGTGGTGATTCCGCGCGTACATGTAGAGCGGTCATTCCCTTATCAGTGGCTGGGTTGGGCTGCTTTGGTGCTGGTATTATCGCTAGGTGCTGGTTACTTTATTGCAGCACGTATTAATCGGCCGTTACATTTATTAATGAATGCCGCTGACAGGCTGCGTAATGGCGAGCAACCTGAAAAACTGCCCGAGGGTAGCTTTGCTGAGTTGCAGGAAGTAAATGTCACATTCAATAAAATGGCGGACTCATTGGCTGAGTTGGATGCAGAACGCACGTTGATTTTAGCCGGCGTTTCACACGATATACGTACCCCGCTCGCTAGATTGCGGTTATCGTTAGAAATGCTACCTGATGAAGCTTGTGCAAGCTTAAAAAGCGGCATGATACAAGATATTGCCGATATGGATAATATTATTCATCAGTTCTTAGATTTTGTGAAAGGGGTAGAAGGCGAGCCCACACAAATGACCGATATTAATACGTTGTTGCAAGCTGTGCATGATAGGCAGTTGCGTGCTGGACGTGACCTAGTAGTGCAGTTGGCAGCCCCTTATGTTGTGCCTATTAAGCCATTAGCTATGCAGCGCTTATTAGATAACTTGGTTGGTAATGCCTATGCCTACGGGAATGGGCAAGTGCGGGTCGCTAGTAGAATTACCCCAGATTTTATTTTGATTAGCGTTTTTGATAATGGCCCTGGTATTCCTGAAACGCATGTTGAAAAACTATTGCGTCCTTTTGAGCGATTAGATACTGCACGTAGCAATGCCGGTGGCAGTGGACTCGGTTTGGCGATTGCAGATCGTATTGCCAAGCTTCATCAAGGTAAGTTGGAGTTGATTAATAGGCCAGAAGGGGGCCTAGAAGCGAGACTAAGCTTGCCAATTAAACCTGGAGATTAAGTTGCGTTAGTCGGCTCGAACCAGTTTAATTTTTCACGTAGCTGTACTACTTCACCAATAATAGTGAGGCACGGTGGTTTCATTTCTGCGGCAGCAACTTTTATCGCGAGAGTTTCGAGGGTAGCTGTTACTACGCGTTGCTGTTGGGTAGTGCCTTGCTGAACTACTGCGACGGGCATGTCAGGAGACACGCCACGTAGAATAAGTTGCTGGCATATTTCTGCTAAGCCAACTAAACCCATGTAAATCACCACGGTTTGATGTGGGCGAGACATTGCCTCCCAATCTAAATTTAGTAAGCCATCTTTCAAATGCCCGGTAATAAACAAACAGGCTTGCGCATAATCACGATGTGTCAGTGGAATGCCGGCGTAACTAGAAACGCCATTTGCTGCTGTAATGCCAGGCACCACTTGAAATGGCACGCCCTGTTGCATTAGAGTTTCAATTTCTTCTCCACCCCGCCCAAAAATAAATGGGTCCCCACCTTTTAAGCGAAGTACACGTTTACCTTCCAATGCTAATTTAGCTAACAATGCGTTAATTTGTTCTTGCGGTAAAGTATGCTGATCACGCGACTTGCCTACGTAAATTAACTCGGCATCACGGCGCACTAACTCTAACACTTCGGGACTGACCAATTTATCGTAAACACAAACATCACATTGTTGCATGAGACGAAGGGCTCTAAAAGTTAATAAGTCGGGGTCGCCTGGACCACCGCCGACTAAATAGACTTCACCGTTATGGCTAGCCGGTGACTTGTTAGACAATAGTTCATTTAAAGAATTTCTTGCTGCCGCTTCTTGACCAGACAAAATTCGCTCTACGATTGGACCTTGCAATACACCTTCCCAAAAAATACGCCGCGCTTGGCTTGTGGTGTACTTTGCTTTGACCTTATCTCTAAATTCTCCAGCAATGCTCGCAATACGACCATAGCCAGCAGGCAACATTGTTTCAATTTTTGTCCGTAGGTAACGTGCAAGTACTGGCGCATTTCCTTCACTTGAAATTGCAATGACAATAGGCGATCTTTCTACGATAGAGGCCATGGTGAATGTGCATAAAGCAGGAGAGTCCACCACATTGACCGGTATATTTTGTGCTTTAGCCGCAATTGAAACAGCCGTATTTACCTCGTCTACATCGGTAGCAGCAATGACTAGGCAGGCGTCAGTTAACTGACTTGGTTCAAAATTAGCCTTAATGTGAGTGATTGTTTTAGCCTCACTTAATACTTGTAGTGCTGGGCAAACCTCAGGTGAATAAAGTGTAATTGCGGCATTGGCTTTTAATAACATAATCACTTTACGTGATGCAACTTCACCACCACCGATAACAACGCACCGGCGGTTTGTGATATTCATAAAAATGGGGAGTGCGTGCATAATCGACAGTTCTATTAATTTAAGCCTATTTTACCTTGCACTCAGCAACTTTGCGTGAAGCAAATGCGCTAAAATTATGTTTTATCAACAGGCGGTTGCGCTTTGAGCACAAAAGAAAATCCCCTATCGTCTCTTCCCAGCAAGGTAGATGCGCCAAAAAAAGTATTCATTAAAACTTTTGGCTGCCAAATGAATGAGTATGATTCGTCACGTATGGCGGATATGCTGGCTTCAACGGACGGCATGGTGGAAACACTTACGCCAGAAGACGCAGATGTGATTTTGCTTAATACTTGCTCGGTACGGGAAAAAGCGGAAGACAAAGTGTTTAGCCACCTCGGGCGATTTATTCCGCTAAAAGCAAAAAATCCTAATTTAGTCATCGGTGTTGGTGGGTGTGTGGCTTCGCAAGAAGGTGACAATATCATTAAGCGCGCGCCTTATGTTGATGTAGTATTTGGTCCACAAACCTTACATCGTCTACCTGATATGATAAAAAATAGCCGATCTAGCGGTCAATCACAGGTCGATATTTCGTTTCCAGAGATTGAAAAATTTGACCATTTACCTCCACCGCGCATAGAAGGTGCCAGTGCTTTTTTAAGCATTATGGAAGGTTGTAGTAAATACTGTAGCTTTTGTGTAGTGCCGTATACGCGTGGTGAAGAAGTCTCGCGACCATTTGAAGCCATACTGACAGAAGCCGTACAATTGGCTACACAAGGGGCGAAAGAAATTACATTGCTGGGGCAAAATGTAAATGCCTATAAAGCCGAGTATCTGGGCTTGGAAGCAGACTTGGCGATGCTGATTGAGTATATTGCCGAGATCCCACAGATTGAGCGTATACGCTTTACTACAAGTCATCCTAATGAGATGAATCAACGCTTGATAGATTGTTTTACCAATATTCCCAAGTTAGCTGTACAGCTACACCTGCCTGTGCAGGCAGGTGCTGACCGTGTGCTAATGGCCATGAAGCGTAACTATACTGGCTTACAATTTAAATCAACGATACGAAAATTGCGTGCAGCCAATCCAAATCTGACGTTTACATCAGACTTTATTGTTGGGTTCCCAGGTGAGACAGAAGCTGAATTTGAAGCCACCGCAAAACTCATGCAAGACATAGGGTTTGATTACAGCTTTAGTTTCTTATATAGCCCGCGCCCAGGCACCCCAGCCTCTTATCTAGCAGATGACACCACGCAAGAAGTAAAGCTAGCGCGTTTAGCTAAACTACAAGCGATTAATGAAACGCAAGGTAAGCAAATCAGCTCAGCCATGCTTGGTACTATTCAACGAGTGTTGATTGAAAGTGCATCATGGAAAAATGCTCATGAGCTGGCTGGAAAAACCGACAATAATCGTATTGTAGATATAGTTGGCGATGCCAATTTAATTCATCAATTCGTCAATGTACGCATTACCGATGTCGCTAATCCAAAACGATTGCGTGGCGAAATTGTTAGTAGTTAACTTAAAGAAATAATATGGAAATTACCTTAAGCCCGGAAGACAATGTTCGTTTAGCTAATTTATGTGGGGCGCTCGATGAAAATATTAAGCAAATTGAAGATGCGTTAGAAGTAAAAATTGCCCGAAGAGGTGCCCATATGCGCTTTTCTGGCGACACACACAATATGCGCTTGGCGGTACAGTTACTGGAAAATTTTTATGTACGCGCCAAAAATCCTATTGGGTTAGATGAAATTCAATTGGGCTTGGTCGAAATTAATAAATTAAAACCAGAAGATATTGCAACATCTAACGCGCCGGTCCTGATGACGCGTCGAACAGAGTTGCATGGCCGCACGCCTAGGCAAATTGCTTATTTGCAGCAGATCCAAGATCACGACATTACATTTGGTATTGGTCCTGCTGGTACAGGTAAAACCTACTTGGCCGTAGCTAGTGCCGTCGATGCCATGAGCCGGGACCGAGTGAAACGTATTATATTGGTTCGTCCTGCGGTGGAAGCAGGCGAGAAATTAGGTTTTTTGCCTGGCGATTTAAATCAAAAGGTAGATCCTTATTTACGTCCTTTGTATGATGCACTTTATGATTTAGCTGGTTACGACACGGTGAATAAAATGTTTGAACGGGGTGCGATTGAGGTGGCGCCTCTTGCCTATATGCGCGGTCGTACGCTTAATCAGAGTTTTATTATTTTAGATGAAGCACAAAACACCACGCCAGAACAAATGAAAATGTTTTTGACACGTATTGGTTTCGGCACTAAAGCAGTTATTACTGGTGATGTGACCCAGATTGACTTGCAGCGGCATCAAAAAAGTGGTTTGATAGAAGCGCAAAAGGTATTAAAAGATATCAAAGGTATCGCCATGACACATTTTCTATCGGCAGATGTTGTGCGGCATCCGTTGGTTCAGAAAATTGTTAATGCCTATGAAGATTATGAAAAAAATAGTGAGAAATAAGCGCTATTGATGAGAGGATGTAAGAAATGACCCCCAATAAATTTAGTCGATTAATGCAGCGTGGCCTGGGCGTGGTTGAGCAGGCCGTATTAATTACCATTGCTATGGCAACAATTTTTGCCGTGTTTGAGGCGATTTCGCATATTTGGCAAGCACGAGCAATCGCTGTGGGTGACTTGCTGTTGCTATTTTTGTATCTCGAAGTGATGTCGATGCTTAATCACTACCTTGGTTCTGGGAGCCTACCAGTTAGATATCCGCTGTATATTGGCATTATTGCTTTGGCGCGTTATTTGGTACTGGAAGTCGCGGAAATTGACGCATGGCAGATGCTCGCCCTTTCAGGGTCCATCTTTTTGATTGCTATCGCTATCTTGGTGATACGTTTTGGGCATGTTCGTTTCCCTTATGTAGATTGCCCTACACAACAGTCAAAATAAGCAGTTATATTAGATTTAGGATCATGCCTCTACCAATATGCCTGTACTTAAATTAGCAGTTCAATATGCTTTAAGTGGTTTAAATTTGCCCAAGCAGGGCAAATTTAGAAAATGGGCAAAAGCCACCATTCGCGTTGATACAGAGGTGACTATTCGTATTGTAGATGAGGCGGAAGGTCGCGAACTCAACAACACTTATCGAGGCAAAGATTACGCAACCAATGTACTGACTTTCCCACTCACTGAAGAGCCGCATCTAATAGGGGACATCGTAATTTGCGCGCCTATAGTAGAGGTAGAAGCAATTGCACAAAATAAGTCGCTTGAAGCCCATTATGCGCATTTAACGGTACATGGCCTGCTACATCTACATGGGCATGATCACGAAATTGAAACTCAAGCTGAGCTGATGGAAGGTTTAGAGACTGCAATTATCACTAAATTAGGGTATGCTAATCCCTATCTCATTACATAGGACGCCTCTAATGGCTGCCGAGTCGGAAAAACCTAGCAACAAACCCAGTTTATTAGAACGTTTAAGCCACTTTTTATTGCGTGAGCCTGAAGATCGCGAGCAACTTGTAACCTTATTACATGGCGCTTATGAAAATAGTTTGATGGATGCAGATTCACTCGCCATGATAGAAGGCGTTTTGCAAGTCAGTGAAATGCAAGTGCGTGACATCATGATTCCTCGCTCACAAATGGATGTCATCGACATCACAGACTCCCCTGAAAGTTTTATTCCTCACGTTATCGAAACCGCACACTCACGTTTTCCTGTAATTGAGGATGATAAGAATGATGTAATAGGCATCTTGCTTGCTAAAGATTTATTGCGCTACTACGCCGGTGAAGATTTCGAAGTGCGTGATATGTTGCGCCCCGCAGTGTTTATTCCAGAATCTAAACGATTGAATATATTGCTCAAAGAGTTTCGTAGTAACCGAAATCATATTGCAATTGTGGTTGATGAATACGGTGGTGTGGCAGGTATGGTGACGATTGAGGATGTGCTCGAACAAATCGTCGGTGATATTGAAGATGAATACGATTATGATGAAGATGAAGATAATATTATTCAAAATGCAGATGGTAAGTATCGCGTAAAAGCGCTGACAGAAATCGCAGATTTTAATGAAATTATAGGCACATCATTAAGCGATGAGGAATTTTCTACGATTGGTGGTTTAGTCGTGCATCAGTTTGGTCATTTACCAAAACGAGATGATGAAATTACCTTAAGTGGCATACGCTTCAAAGTATTACGCGCTGATAGTCGACGCTTGCACACTTTGCTTTTAGAAATTCTGCCTGATTCGACAGATTTAGCCTAGTGAATTCATCGGCGTGACCAACTTCAATAGGTTGTAGAAAACCTTCTATATATCATTTACACCTCTGTATACGGAACTAATTTTTAATTTAGGGGCTCTCAAAGCTTAAGTAAATTAAATAATGATTTTTTGATATTGGAGTATGCAATGAAATGTATCGCATTAATTGGCATTATTTTCACGCAACTACTCATTATGCAGACAGCTACTGCTGATGAAACAAAGATTGTCACTGAAATTCCAACGCTTGAAAGAGATTTTGTCAAGGCAATAAGCGGTTTTGATAAATCTAAAATTATTGCGCAGTTTGGAGAGCCTGCTAAATCAGATGACGTTAAAATTAAAGGGACTGGCAAAGTAGTCGCTTCTATTTGGCAGTATCACTATATCAATACTGCGCCTGATGGCGCTTATTATGAAACTACAGAGTTAGATTTTATCGATGATAAAGTCGTACAGGTCGTATTTATTAATAATGATGGTGCTGAAGGATCAGATAGCGGCCAAAAATTTGATGTACCAAACAAAAATCCCGAATTATAAGCCTAGTATTTATTGCCGTTTTGGTCGAAAATTAAAATAATAGAGGGCGCTATTACCCTCTATTATTAAAACTGGCAGCGACTTATTTTCTCAAGGCATCTCGGATTTCACGTAACAATAAAATATCATCGGGCGTTGTGACGGGTTTAGTTTCTGCCTCTGCTTTTTTGAGTCTATTGACTTGTTTTACCATCATAAAAATTACAAAAGACAAAATAATGAAGTTCAGTACAATGGTAATAAAATTACCATAAGCTAACATCGGCACGCCTGCAGTTTTAAGCGCAGCATAAGTACCTGCATTACCCGCAGGAATATTAGCTAAAGGCACAAACATATTACTGAAATCTAAGCCACCAATAATTTTACCGATAATAGGCATAATAATATCGCCAACTAATGAGTCTACAATTTTACCAAATGCTGCGCCAACGATGACGCCGACCGCCAGGTCCATCACATTGCCCTTAGAAATAAAATCTTTAAACTCTGATGCCATGCTCATAATATTTTCTCCAAAAATTTAATCAGTTTTGTGATGTGGTTAATCGCCCAGGGTATCGCAACACAAATATAGGGCCTGAATGTATGCGATGTCAACTCCCACAGTATTTTCTGGCTGCAGTAACGGTTATTTTTGTTATAAAACGTCGTATCAAGCTACAATTCAGCCCATGCGAACAATAACCAATCACAAATTCGGCAAGGCATTCCTCTTGTTTATGCTTGGCGCAAGCTGCGTGCTAGGTTTTGCGCCCTTTTACTTTTATCCAGTGAGCCTCTTATCACTGATTGGTTTATTTTATTTTTGGCAGCAAAATTACACCCCAAAACAGGCAGCCATTTCCGGATTTATTTACGGGTTAGGGCTATTTACCGCAGGCATTTATTGGATTTATATTAGCCTACATGACTTTGGTAACATGCCTAGTAGCATGGCATGCTTAGCCACTTTTTTGCTAAGTGCATTTATGGCTTTATTCCCAGCATTAGTCGGCGCGCTAAGTGTCAAAATTTCAAAAAGCAACCCTTTAAGATTGTTAATCGCGATTCCAATATTTTGGGCATTGGCTGACTGGACCCGTAGTTGGATTTTTACGGGATTCCCGTGGTTAACTATTGGATACAGCCAAGTACCTAATAGTCCTCTGGCTGGATACATCCCTATTTTTGGTGTGTATGGCGTTTCTATGTTAGCCACGCTTACAGCAAGTTTAATTGCTTATTGGATGATTCAAAAACCAGCTTCAGTCATTTGGCAGCGGAATATTCTTGGGTTATTAATACTGATATGGATAGCAGGGGGTCTATTAAAAAAAGTTGAATGGACAACAGCAACATCTGAGCCTATATCGGTTGCTTTACTACAAGGCAATATTTCGCAAGAATTAAAATGGGCGCCAGAAATTGCTGAGCATACCTTAAACCAATACCTGCAAATGGCAGAAGCTAGTCAAGCCCAGCTGATTATCATGCCTGAAACCGCCTTACCAGTGTTGTTTAGTGAGTTACCCGCCGAACTATCAATTCGCTTACAAAGGCATGCCGCTCAAAATAATGGCGCTATTCTAGTTGGGTTAATAGAACGTGAAAATGGGAGCTATTTTAATAGCATGTTAAATATTGGCAGTACCACACCTGAAGTTTATCGTAAGTCACATTTAGTGCCATTTGGGGAATTTATTCCGTTGAAAGCTGCCTTGGGTTGGATATATCGTGATTGGCTTAATATGCCATTAAGTGATTTGTCTCGAGGCAGTATTCATCAACAAGCAATGTCAATTGCGGGAGAAAAAATCGCCATTAATATTTGTTATGAAGATGTCTTTGGTGAGGAAATTATCCGCCAATTACCGCAGGCGACCTTACTCGTCAATGCAAGTAATGATGCATGGTATGGTGAATCGGTTGCTGCATCTCAGCACATGCAGTTTTCACAGGCGCGCGCCTTAGAAACAGGCCGTACGGTGTTACGAGCGACCAATACGGGTGCGACAGCCATGATAGATCCTCATGGTGAAGTGCTAGCGCATGCACCTCACTTTACCAAAATGACGCTCAATGTCATGGCGCAAGGGTATAGCGGAAGTACGCCTTACGTGCGCTTTGGGAATTGGCTATTTTTAGCCATTAGTTTTATTGGCATACTTGCTATTTGTTTGCCTAATTTTTTGGCAAGTCGACCTAAAACAAAGTAAAATCAAACCTTTCGCAGTTGTACGACTTAACCTATAGACATAAATTATGGCGCTTACTTTTCAGCAAATTATTCTCACATTGCAAAACTACTGGTCAGATCGAGGCTGTGCATTACTACAATCTTACGATATGGAGGTTGGTGCAGGCACCAGCCATACTGCTACATTTTTACGTTCACTTGGTCCAGAGCCATGGAAAGCGGCTTATGTACAGCCTAGCCGTCGTCCTAAAGACGGCCGTTATGGTGAAAATCCAAATCGTTTACAACATTACTACCAGTTTCAGGTTGTACTTAAACCAGCCCCTGCCGATATTCTTGAGCTTTATTTAGGCTCCCTTGAAGCGCTGGGCTTTGATTTAAAAAAGAATGATATTCGTTTTGTTGAAGATGACTGGGAAAACCCAACACTAGGCGCATGGGGATTGGGCTGGGAAGTTTGGTTAAATGGTATGGAAGTCACGCAATTCACTTACTTTCAGCAAGTGGGTGGCATTAACTGCAAGCCAATCACAGGTGAAATCACCTACGGCTTGGAGCGTTTAGCCATGTACCTACAAGGGGTAGACAACGTTTATGATTTAACTTGGACTGACGGCTTAACCTATGGTGATGTCTATCTGCAAAATGAAAAAGAACAATCAGCCTATAACTTTGAACATTCAGATGCTGATTTTTTATTTACGGCATTTACTGCACATGAAAAACAAGCGCAGCATTTAATGGAAAATAAGCTTGCACTGCCCGCCTATGAGCAGGTGCTTAAGGCGGCGCATACCTTTAATCTACTTGATGCTCGGGGTGCAATTTCAGTGACCGAACGCGCTGGTTATATTGGCCGCATTCGCAACCTAGCGCGTTCAGTTGCCGCAAGTTATTTAGATAGTCGCGCCAGACTAGGATTCCCAATGGCACCTAAAGATTGGGCAGATGAAGTGTTAACAGAATTAGCTAAGAAAGCCGCAGCATGAGTACGAAAAACTTATTAGTAGAACTGTTTGTAGAAGAACTGCCACCGAAAGCCTTAAATAAATTAGGCGAGGCATTCTCGAGTATATTGTTTGAATCGCTTAAATCACAAGGCTTAGTTGAAGATAATTCTCTAGTAATAGCTTACGCTTCACCACGTCGCCTTGCAGTGCATGCAACGAATATTCTTGCTGTTGCTCCTAACAAGACCTCCACACAAAAACTCATGCCTGTCAGCGTTGGCTTGGATGCAAGCGGCAACGCAACACCAGCCTTAATCAAACGCCTCAACGGCATGGGCTTGGATGAAAGTGCGGTTAACAATTTAACCAAGCAAGCAGATGGTAAAAATGAAGCATTGTTTTTAGACGTCATGCAAAAGGGTGTTTCGCTTAATGAAGGCTTGCAAATCGCATTGAACGACGCAATAACAAAACTACCGATTCCGAAAGTCATGACTTATCAATTGGCAGATGGCTGGAGTAACGTGAATTTTGTGCGCCCTGCGCATAGCTTAGTGGCCTTACATGGTAGCGATGTGATTGCTGTTAGCGCATTAGGCTTAACGGCTAGCAATCAAACACAAGGCCATAGGTTTGAAGCTGCCGTATCACCGGTTGTTATAAAAAATGCTGATAGTTATGCTGAGCAACTTAAAACTGAAGGCGCAGTGATTGCAAGTTTTTCTGAACGCCGTACGGAGATTGTGCGTCAACTCAGCGTTGCTGCAGGCAAAGAAAATCTAAAACCCATTGAAGATGATGCGTTGTTAGATGAAGTTACGGCTCTGGTTGAACGTCCCAATGTATTGCTCGGTCAATTTGAAGAAATTTACCTAGCAGTGCCGGCAGAATGTTTGATTCTCACCATGAAGGCGAATCAAAAATATTTCCCACTTCTTGATGCAAATGGCAAGCTGACTAATAAATTTTTAATCGTTTCTAATATCAGCCCTGATGATCCTAGTGCAGTCATTGGCGGTAACGAGCGCGTAGTGCGCCCTCGCCTAGCTGATGCCAAGTTCTTCTTTGACCAAGACCGTAAGAAAACGCTTGAAAGTCGCTTAGAAGGTTTAAATAAAGTGGTTTATCACAATAAGCTTGGTTCTCAAGGTGCCCGCACTGAACGCGTTAGAGCGATTGCATCGGCAATTGCACAAGTGCTTGGCGATAACGATTTAGCGACTAAAGCAGATAAAGCTGCCCAGCTTGCAAAAACAGACTTAGTGACTGATATGGTTGGTGAGTTTCCTGAACTTCAAGGCATTATGGGTCGCTACTATGCGCAGCACGAAAGCTTAAGTAATGATGTAGCTTATGCGATTGAAGACCACTACAAACCTCGATTCGCTGGAGATGAACTGCCTCGCAATCAAGTTGGCGTGGTGGTTGCTTTAGCTGACAAATTAGAAACTTTAGTTGGCTTATTCAGTATTGGTGAAAAACCTACTGGAGATAAAGATCCGTTCGGTTTGCGCAGACAAGCATTGGGGATTATTCGTATGCTCATTGAATGCGAATTATCTTTAGAATTTAGCAAACTAATTCAAGATGTATTAAGTAAATTTAATGTAGACGCAAACAGCGAAGCTGCGATGATTCAAGCCATTAAAGAATTTTGCTTTGACCGCTTAAGTGTAAATTTACGTGAACAAGGGGCAAGCTCACAAGAAGTTGATGCAGTCTTGTCACTTAACCCTGAAATTTTAAGTGATATTCCACAACGCCTTGCTGCTGTCCGTACATTCTCTAGCTTGAATCAGGCCCCTGCGCTGGCAGCTGCTAACAAGCGTGTGGGTAATATTCTGAAAAAAGTAGAGGGCGAAGTGAAGGTGGAAGTAAACACTAACTTACTTCAAGAGCCTTCTGAAATAGCACTTAACGAGGTATTAAGCAAAGTTAAACCTGAGGCTGACAAGTTGTTTGAAAATGGCGATTACACGGCATCTCTTAAATCACTTGCCACTTTAAAAGCGCCTGTTGATGCTTTCTTTGATCACGTGATGGTGAATGCTGATGACCCTGCACTTAAAGCGAACCGCCTCGGCTTATTGGCTACTTTGCATCAAACCATGAACCGTGTTGCAGATTTATCTAAATTAGCTAGCTAATCAATTAAGTGAACAATAGATGAAATTAGTGATTTTAGACAGAGATGGTGTTATCAATCGAGACTCTGCCAATTTCATTAAAAATACAAATGAGTGGATGCCAATTGCTGGCAGCCTTGATGCGATTGCGCTACTTAACCAATCTGGTTTCAGAGTAGCAATTGCTACTAACCAATCTGGAATTAGTCGTGGATTATTTGATATGACGACGCTTAATAGTATTCATGAAAAAATGAATCGAGAATTAGCGGTGGTTGGTGGGCGTGTGGACGCTATATTTTACTGCCCACATT
This sequence comes from Betaproteobacteria bacterium, assembly GCA_947503455.1. Taxonomy (GTDB): domain Bacteria; phylum Pseudomonadota; class Gammaproteobacteria; order Burkholderiales; family Methylophilaceae; genus Methylotenera. Next base: position 2,474 of record CANNEG010000014.1, on the reverse strand, counting down.
CAGCAGATGAGCATTGCCATTGTCGCAAGCCAGATATAGGTATGATAGAAGATATAGGTAAACGTTTTTCAATCGAATTACAGGGTGTGCCTGCAGTGGGTGATGCGTTAAGAGATTTACAAGCTTTTTCAGCAGCTGGCTGCCAGCCTATTTTGGTGCTCACGGGCAAAGGCGAGGCGACTTTGGCCGCATCTACGCAATCTGCAGATAAAGCCTTACCAGAAAATACTTGGGTTTGTGCTGATTTAGCTGAAGCCGCCCAACGCATTATTGCTGAGCAAGACTAATCAAAGGCATCGTATGCTTTTTTTGCGTTCAGGTTTGTTTTTTGTTGGCCAGGTCATTACTGCGCCGATCTTTACTTTAATTGCATTGCTCGCACTGCCACTGAATCCAATTACCCGAAATAATCTAATCTCTGGTTGGGCACGTAGCATGTTGTGGTGGTTAAAAGTCACCTGCAATATTCGCTATGAAATTACTGGTCTTGAAAACATTTCCCATTCGCCCACTATTATCCTAAGCAAGCACCAATCAGCTTGGGAGACATTTGCTTTTCAAGCAATCTTTCCAACCCAAGTTTATGTGCTGAAACGTGAATTATTGTGGATTCCCATATTCGGTTGGGGCTTGGCAATGTCATCACCCATCGCTATTAATCGTTCAGCTGGCCGAGAGGCCCTTAAGCAGTTAGTCGAAAAAGGTAAAGATAGATTAGCCAAGGGTTTGTGGGTGGTGATATTTCCAGAAGGCACACGAATAGCACCGAAAAAACGAGGTAAGTATCATATTGGGGGCGCATGGCTTGCTATCCATACTCAAACACCAGTATTACCAGTTGCGCATAACGCAGGTGATTTCTGGCCTAAGGGTTTTATAAAAACCCCAGGGGTGATTCAAATACATATTGGCAAGCCCATTCAAACGGCTGACTTAAAAACAGATGCGCTGAATCAGCAAGTGGAAAACTGGATTGAAGCGGAAATGGAAACGCTAACGGTACGATGAGTTACGCAATTACCTTGCCCTCTGGTGATCAGTTACATTACCAATTAGAACGGCGCCAGCGTCGTACTGTAGGCTTAAAAATTACCAAGAATGGCCTAGTGATACATGCACCTAAGCGCATTTCACAATCGCACCTAGAAAGCATTATTGTCCTTAAAGCGGATTGGATACGCAAAAAATTAGAGACGCTTATAGAAAATAAACTGCCAGCAATGCAGTGGCAGCATGGTGAGACATTGTTGTTTATGGGCAATACCATCAGCTTGGCTGTCGAGCATGACATTCGCTCAAAAGCGGTTGAGTATGAACCTGGTGTGTTGCAGTTAGCTATGCCAAATCATCTTGACCCAACTTTAATCGCTCGTAAAGTGATTCAATGGTACAGAAAACAAGCGCTAATCGACTTTACTAGGCGTTTAGAAATATTTTCTAGTAAGTTAGGCGTCAGTTTTACCTCGTTTAACTTGTCCAATGCAGGCTCGCGTTGGGGAAGCTGCAATTCAAGAAAAGAGATCAGATTAAATTGGCGCTTGTTACAGGCGCCACCCCATATTATTAACTATGTGGTTTGTCATGAACTAGCTCATTTGAAAGAAATGAACCATTCAGCTAAGTTTTGGGCGACAGTTGCTAGTATTTATCCTGATTACAAATTAGCAGAAAAAGAGTTGAAAGCTTTATCAGCTAATTTGCATCGTATTTAGTTTCTAATTCTTAGAACGCTGGTTTTACTTTGGCGTTATTGTAGTTTGCCACGCCCTCTAAAATTTCTTTTTTCGCTTGGTCAATATCGCCCCAGCCATTAATTTTGACCCATTTACCTTTGTCTAAATCTTTGTAATGTTCAAAAAAGTGCGCAATCATATCTAGGCGCCATGCAGAAATATCTTTATGGCATTTTAAATGGCCATATAAGCCACATACTTTATCCACAGGTACGGCCAGCACTTTTGCATCTAAGCCAGCTTCATCTTCCATGAGTAGCACGCCTAAAGGACGGCAGCGTACTACTACACCTGGAATCAATGGCACTGGCGTCATCACTAACACATCTACAGGGTCGCCATCATCAGCAAGCGTATGCGGCACGTAGCCATAATTAGTTGGATATTGCATGGCAGTACCCATAAAGCGATCTACAAAAATAGCGCCACTTTCTTTGTCTACTTCATATTTGACTGGATCACCTTGCATAGGGATTTCAATAATGACATTAAAATCATTCGGGACATCTTTGCCGGTCGGCACTTGGTTTAACGACATGGTGTATTCCTAAAATTGACTGATTAATTGTTTAACTTAATTTTTGTGTCGCAATTATAGCAAGTTCAATACATAAAATTGTTAAAAATCATATGAAAAACTTCTCAATGCATAGCTGATTGAACTTGATCCCTACACTCTTGAATGATGGTTTTGGGAATAAATAATAAGGCGAGATAGACTAAAACTGGAATGATGATAAT
>CANNEG010000013.1:0-27447 GCA_947503455.1 Betaproteobacteria bacterium | reverse complement strand
GTGGTCGGTTTATTGGGCCCAAATGGTGCGGGTAAAACTACCAGTTTTTATATGATTGTGGGCTTGGTGGCACTAGACGCAGGCAGAATTATATTAGATGGTAAAGACTTGAGCCGCTTACCTATTCACATGCGCGCAAGAATGGGCTTGTCCTATTTACCGCAAGAGCCTTCTATCTTTCGCAAGTTGTCTGTGTCTGAAAACATTTTGGCCGTATTACAACTACAAGACATGTCTGAAATCGACATGCAAGAAAAATTAGAATCCTTATTGGAAGAACTACATATTACGCATATTCGTGATAATACCGCAGTCAGCTTATCTGGCGGAGAACGTCGCCGTGTTGAAATTGCGCGATGCTTGGCAACTAATCCCAGTTTTATTTTACTAGATGAGCCATTTGCTGGTATCGATCCGATTGCTGTGATTGATATTCAAAAAATTATTCGCTTTTTAAGTGCGCGAAATATTGGCGTTCTGATTACCGACCATAATGTTCGGGAAACATTAGGCATTTGTGATCATGCTTACATCGTCAATCAAGGCCGCGTGTTTGCCTCTGGCATTCCAAGTGAAATTGTTGAAAATCAAAGTGTACGTGAAATATATTTAGGCAAAAATTTTCGTCTATGAAGCAGGGTTTGCAACTTAAGTTTTCACAGAATCTCTCGCTAACGCCACAGTTACAGCAAGCAATCAAGTTATTGCAACTCTCAACATTAGAGCTCAACCAAGAAATTGATTTACTCATGCAAACCAACCCATTGCTAGAACGGGGCGATGATGGCGAGGATGAGTATGGCAATGCCACAGATAATAGCGAAGATGAAGTCACGCTCAATACCACTAGCAATGACGGTAATGTCGCCGAGACCCCTCAAGGTGATGAGCTCAACAACGATTTTGACGTTGATATCCCCAATAGTGATTTTTCTGAAAGTAAGCACGAGTTAATTCAACCAGAATCAGCTGAATTTGAACAAAACACTACCGATTATTCTGCCGATTTTAATGATGATTACGATGAGTTTTCAAACGGCAGTCTTTGGGACGAGAACAGTACACCCTCTGACGATGATAGCGACTTCAAACAACAAGAAACTTTGCAAATCAGTTTAAGAGCCTATTTACTCTCTCAGCTAAAGCTGATGCCACTATCCGAACGAGATCAAACACTAGCACTTTTGCTAGTAGATAGCATCAATGAGGATGGCTATTTGGAAGAATCGCTAGAAGATATTGTTGAGCAAATGCCGTTAGAGCTTGAAATGGAAGTGTTAGAACTAAAAACAGCTTTACGTCATATTCAAAACTTAGACCCAGTTGGCGTAGGTGCCCGTAATTTAAGCGAGTGCTTATTATTGCAACTAGAATTACTCCCTGAAAATACCCCTCACTTAGCGCTTGCCAAGCTAACGGCTAAACATTATTTACCTGCCCTTGGTACACGTGATTTTGCTAAATTACGCAAAGAATTAAGTTGCGACGAAGCGACGCTTAAAAGCGTTCAGCAACTGATTGCCAGTTTAAATCCTCGACCTGGTAACGCTTTTAGCATCATAGGCTCTGAGCATTACATTCAGCACGAAGTCATTATCAAAAAAGTAAAGGGTATCTGGATTGCCAGCCTCAATGAGGCTGTAATTCCAAAACTTAAAATCAACCAACTTTACGCAAGTATTTTGAAGCGAAATCGCGATAGCTCTAATCAATATCTACAAAGCCAAATGCAAGAAGCTAAATGGATGATTAAAAATATTCAACAGCGCTTTTCAACTATCTTACGGGTTTCACAAGCCATTACAGATCGCCAACGTAACTTTTTAGAATACGGTGAAGTGGCAATGCGCCCACTGGTGTTACGCGAAATTGCCGAAGAACTAGATTTACATGAATCGACCATCTCTCGCGTAACCAATAATAAATATATGCTCACGCCTCGTGGTATTTTTGAACTCAAATATTTTTTTGGTAGCTCAGTCGCCACCGACACTGGCGGAACCTGCTCGGCCACGGCAATCCGAGCGCTGATAAAACAACTGATTGATCAAGAAAATCCAAAAAAACCTTATTCAGATAACCAAATTACAGATTTACTGGCGAAACAAGGCATTGTAGTGGCGCGCCGTACCATTGCAAAATATCGTGAATCGCTAAATATTGCACCGGCTAGCTTAAGAAAAACACTCTAAAAATTCATTTAAATTTCACTAAATTAAAACTAAAGTAACTTTATTTTGGCAGCAAAAATACGCATCAAAAATATTCTCTATTCCAGTAGCACAGAAGAGAATTAAAGTAGTAAACTGAAATTGTTCTGCGAGTTTTATGGTGCCAGAAATTTTCATCTGATGTAAGTTTTTGGCAGCACTAAACTTATAGAATATTTAAATAAGGAGTAAGTCATGAATTTACAATTAACCGGTCTACATTTAGAAGTAACTCCTGCGTTACGTGATTATGTCACAAGCAAACTAGTCCGAATTAGCAATCATTTTGATCATGTAATAGACATTAAAGTGACAATGAGTGTAGAAAAATTAGCCCAAAAGGTAGAGGCTACACTGCATGTTCCTGGAAATGATTTACACGCTGCTTGCGAAGGTGACAATATGTATAGCGCGATTGATATGTTGACTGATAAGCTAGACCGTCAAGTGGTAAAACACAAAGAAAAACATGCTGACCACCATAAATCAAATGGCGCAGTTAAGCATCAAACCATTGATGCACAAGATTTAAATTAACCAAAAGTTAAATTCTATAATCACATGGCTCAAATCAACGTAGCTGAGCTATTCAAACAAACCCGCCGTAAGCTCAAAATGAACTGGGTTGCAGGGCTTAACGGTGGGTCTAACACCCTCACTAGCGAAACGGTTACAAAACCCTCTTTAGCGCTCATTGGCCACCTCAACTTTGTACATCCTAATCGCGTGCAAGTATTGGGCTGTGCCGAAATGGATTATTTACGTAGTTTGCAGGTTGACGAAGTCACCTTGGCAATTAAAAATTTATTTTCAACCGACTTAGCTGTGGTGATTGTCGCCAATGGTGAAGGCGTTCCAGAGTCATTGCTAAACGCCGCCAACCACCATAACACCCCGCTCTTCACATCCCCACTTCGTAGCCCAGCGCTAATGGATGTATTGAACCACTTCTTATCACATGCCGTTGCAGAGTCGCTAAGCCTACATGGTGTTTTTATGGAAGTACAAGGGTTTGGTGCACTTATTAAAGGTGAAGCAGCTATCGGTAAAAGTGAACTTGCTTTAGAACTTATTTCACGAGGTCATAGGCTAATTGCTGATGATGTTGTCGATTTTTCACGCATTTCACCAGAGCGTGTTGAAGGTCGCTGCCCAACATTGCTGCAAGATTTTTTAGAAGTCCGTGGTTTGGGCATTTTAAATATTAGAGCACTATTTGGCGACAACTCTGTCAAACCGACTAAACCACTCGATTTGATTATTCAACTTGAAATAGCGGATAGACAAGCATTGCAACAACTTGATCGACTCAATATCAAAACCCAGCATGAGGAAGTCTTAGGCGTTAAAATACCTAAAATAACAATCCCCATCGCGGCGGGCCGCAATATTGCGGTACTGGTAGAAGTCGCCATACGCAACCACATGCTATTATTGCGCGGCGTCAATGCAACTAAACAGTTTATGCAACGTCAACAGCGTGAGATGAAGAAATCGCTAGATACTGAATAAATGCACCTATGAAACAACTCATCATCATTACTGGCCTTTCTGGATCTGGCAAAAGTATTGCACTACACGCACTTGAAGATAGTGGCTACTATTGCATAGACAATTTACCGGCTACGATGTTGCCACAGATTGCAGCACACCTACAATCTGAAAATAAACGGGCTGACAGTGTTAATCTGAACAACTATGACCGCGTAGCAATTAGCATTGATAGTCGCAGCGCTTCAATTGAAACACTACCCGCTCATATTGAGCAATTGAAATTACAAAACGTAAGTACGCAACTGCTTTTTTTAGAATCTAATCTTGAAACTCTCGTCAAAAGATTCAGCGAGACTCGACGCAAACACCCTTTAAGTAAAGATACCTCGACACTTGCCGAAAGCATTACTTTTGAGCGCGAGTTACTCGGGAATTTGGGAAGCTTAGGACATGTCATCGACACTAGTTACATTAGCGCCAACAAACTCCGATCTTGGATAAAAGATGCTGTTTCAATCGAACATTCAGGGCTCACAATCCTGTTTACCTCTTTTGGATTTAAACATGGCATTCCACTCGATGCCGACTTTGTATTTGATATACGTTGCCTGCCAAACCCGCATTATGATGCTAAATTACGCGATCTGACAGGCCTTGACATCGAAGTGCAGTCATTTTTAGAAACCCAAACTAATGTACATGAAATGTTAAATGACATAAAACAATATATAGAAAAATGGTTGCCATGCTTTATATCAGACAACCGCAGTTATTTAACAATCGCTATTGGGTGCACAGGTGGGCAACATCGTTCAGTCTATTTTGTTGACCAATTAAGCAAATATTTTATGGCCCAAGAAAAAGTACTCATGCGTCATAGAGAATTAAAATAGCATCTTAGATATAGTTAGACTTATTAATCATAGAATCTGTAATTAAAAAATATTAAAGTAGGGAACATAATGATTGGAATTTTAATCATCGCACACGGCAGTTTTGGTCAGAATTTGGTGGAGTGCGCTAAGCATGTAATAGGGAATGAGCCAAGACAAGTAGCATTTCTTGCCGTCAACAACCATGATAATCCTAATGATTTGTTGCCCATAGCACAAGCATTAGTCGCCGAACTCAATGAAGGGGATGGCGTATTAGTGCTATCAGATATGTATGGTGCCACCCCTTGCAATATCGTCAGTAGATTACTGTCGCCGGGCATCGTAGAAGGTGTAGCGGGAGTCAATATGCCAATGATAGTGCGCACAATGACGTATCGTCATGAATCACTGATGGCATTAGTAGACAAAGCTGTAACTGGTGGGCGTGAGGGTGTTGTGCATTTCAGTCGGGAAAGCTGCGAGCGATATGAAGCATGAGAGATATCGCCTCATATCTACACACAATAACTAAAAAATATGATTGAGTTAAATTAAAATGATTAGCTTAGAAGTTGAAATCATCAATAAACTAGGGCTACATGCCCGTGCATCCACTAAACTTACTCAAACTGCGAGCAAGTATGTGAGTGAAGTTTGGATAACGCGCAATGGCCGTCGTGTAAACGCAAAAAGTATCATGGGCGTGATGATGTTAGCCGCTGCCCAAGGCTCATTTGTAACACTAGAAGCCCAAGGAGCCGATGAACAAGCCGCAATTGATGCTCTTTCCGCGCTTATTGCAGACTACTTTGGTGAAGGTGAGTAATTTCTCATGAGCACAGTTAAAAATGACTAGTTTTTGCATTCATGGTGTCGGAGTCTCTAGTGGCATTGCTATAGGGCATGCTCACCTAGTCTCTAACGCCCTATTAGAGGTGGTGCATTATCAGTTACCCAAACATTTAATTGATAACGAAATAACCCGTTTTAGCAATGCAATCACTGCTGTTAAGCAAGATTTGGTGAAAATTAATAGCAGTTTACGCAAAAATGCTCCCGCAGAATTAGGTGCTTTTATTGGCACGCATTTAATGATGCTGGAAGATAAGTCTCTATCTGAAATTCCCAAAAATATTATCAAAAATGAGCAATGCAATGCCGAGTGGGCTATTAAATTGCAAATGGATGATATTGTTGAGCAGTTTGAGCAAATTGAAGACGAGTATCTTCGTGAACGTAAACAAGACGTTATCCAAGTAGTTGAGCGGGTGATCAAAGTACTGCTCGGCCATCCGAGCCAATTAACTACCGAACAACAGACCAGCGCCCTTAATGAAGAGCGCAAACTTATTTTAGTGGCTCACGACATTTCACCTGCTGATGCGATTCAATTCAAGCAGCATGAATTTGCCGCATTTATTACTGATGTAGGCGGCATTACCTCACATACCGCTATTTTAGCGCGCAGTCTAAACATACCTTCTATTGTTGCCTTGCAGAAAGCCCGCGATTTAATTCGTGATGGTGAGTTGATTATTGTGGATGGTAGCCAAGGGGTAGTCATTGTTAACCCCGACAAAAGCATTTTAACTGAATACAAATTACGCCAAGAACAATGGGAGCTTGAGCAACAAAAACTGCAGCGAATTAAAGCAACCAAAGCCATAACATTAGATGGTACTAGTATTGATCTATATGCCAATATTGAAGTGCCTGAAGATGTTGTAGCAGTCAGCGCATCAGGCGCTACAGGGATTGGACTTTATCGTACTGAATTCTTATTTATGAATCGGCGTGAAATGCCTGACGAAGAAGAGCAATTCATTGCTTACAAAGCCGTTGCTGAAGCAATGAAAGGGGCTGCGGTCATTATTCGTACCTTAGATTTGGGTGCTGACAAACAAATGAACCCTGACACTGTAATCACTTGTGCCAATCCAGCGCTAGGCTTACGTGCTATTCGCTACTGCTTATCAGAGCCACAAATTTTTCATACGCAATTGCGAGCATTATTACGTGCCTCACATTTTGGTAACATCAAAATTTTGATTCCTATGCTTTCTACGCTATCTGAATTACGTCAGACAAAATTATTATTAGAGCGTGCAAAAATAAGTTTGCGTAAACAAAATATTGCGTTTAACGAAACTATTGCACTAGGTGGCATGATAGAAATTCCAGCGGCTGCCATTAATGCTGAGGCCTTTGCTAAAGAGTTGGATTTTTTATCCATAGGCACCAACGATTTAATTCAATATACCTTAGCCATTGACCGTACAGATGACGCTGTGGCGCATCTTTACAACCCACTGCATCCATCAGTATTAAAACTTATCTCGATGACGATTAAAGCGGGTGAAAAACTAGGGAAATCTGTGTCTGTATGCGGAGAAATGGCCGGCGATGCCAAATTAACTAAGTTGCTCATAGGCATGGGTTTACGCCAACTATCTATGCACCCTTCTCACATACTCAGTGTAAAACAACAGATATTACACAGCCAGCTAAGCAACCTCAGCGATAATGCACGTAAGATATTAAGCTTAACTGACATAGAGAAAATTGAGCCGCTGGTTGCCAAATTTAATACCCCAGCAAATTTAAGATTGAAATAATTACTAAAGGATTTACCGCAGTGACTGCAATATTATTAGCAAACAACCCTCTTTTGCACTTTTCTGGTCTACCCAAGTTTGAAGAAGTTAAAGCCGAGCATGTTAGTCCTGCTATAGACTGCCTATTGACTGAAGCAAGGGCAACGATAGAAACACTGGCTTTGAGTTCAGATCCCGTTACTTGGGATAATTTTGCCGCTAAGCTTGAAAATATGGAAGAAAAGCTATCACGTACTTGGTCACAAGTAGGGCATATGAATGGCGTAGTTAATAGCCCTGAACTACGTGAAGCTTATAACGACAATTTGTCTAAACTCACCGATTTTTATGCTGATTTAGGCCAAGATGAGCGCCTATACAAAAAATTCCGCGCACTCCGTGCAGATAAGTGCTTTAACTTACTTTCATCTTCTCAGAAAAAAATTATAGATAATGAACTGCGTGACTTTCGCTTAGGGGGTGCAGAACTTCCTGCTGAGCAGAAAATACGCTTCAAAGAAATTCAAGAGGCGCTTTCAAAACTCTCATCAAAGTTTGAGGAGAACGTTTTAGATAACACCAACGACTATGCGCTTTATATTGAAGATGCCAATACGTTAACAGGCATTCCTGAAGATGTGCTACAAACTGCAAGTGATGCGGCAAAAGAGGATGGCAAAGCAGGTTATAAGTTTACTTTGCACTTTCCATCTTATCTGCCTGTGCTGCAATATGCACAAAATCGCACACTACGTGAAACGCTTTACCGAGCATATGCAACCCGCGCTTCTGAATTTGGAAAGCCAGAATGGGATAATACGCCGCTCATTTCACAGATACTAAAACTTAAGCTAGAAGCTGCCAATTTACTAGGTTTTCCAAATTATGCAGAACTCTCAATTGCCACAAAAATGGCTGAATCAGCACAACATGTAAATGATTTTTTGCATGACCTTGCAAAAAAAGCCAAACCCTATGCACTTAAAGATCAACAAGAACTTAACGATTACGCTACTAAATTAGGCATCAACGACATGCAAGCTTGGGATGTCGCTTATGTATCAGAAAAACTACGTGAAGACAAATATGCTTTTTCTGACCTTGAAGTAAAGCAATATTTTCCTGAGAATAAAGTATTGGCTGGCTTATTTAAGGTAGTTGAAACTATTTTTGGGGTGCAAGTCATCAAGTCTAAAGCCTCAGTTTGGCATGATGCTGCTAGCTTTTACGACATCAATGATCATACTGGACAATTAATCGGCCAATTTTATTTAGATCTATACGCGCGCAATAATAAGCGCGGCGGCGCTTGGATGGACGAAGCCATCACCCGACGTAAGGTTGCTAACGACCTTACCACACCTGTCGCATTCTTAACCTGTAATTTCTCTGCGCCTGTGGGCGATAAACCTGCACTATTTACCCATGATGAAGTACTCACGATGTTCCATGAGTTTGGTCATGGCTTACACCATATGCTCACCAAAGTTGATGACTACAGTGTCTCTGGCATAAAAGGCGTAGAGTGGGATGCCGTTGAATTGCCTAGTCAATTCATGGAAAACTTCTGTTGGGAATGGGATGTGTTACGTCACATGACTGCCCACGTGGATACTGGTGAGCAATTACCACGTACATTATTCGACAAGATGGTAGCGGCTAAGAACTTTCAAGCCGGCATGCAAACCATGCGTCAAATAGAATTTTCACTGTTTGATATTCGATTGCACAGTGAATTTGACCCATACGGTAGCAAAACAGCCGTAGATCTGATCGAAGAAATACGCGATGAAGTTGCCGTAGTTCGCCCACCTAAATGGAACCGTTTCCCTAATAACTTCACGCATATTTTTTCTGGCGGTTATTCTGCAGGCTATTACAGCTACAAATGGGCAGAGGTACTATCAGCTGACGCTTACAGCATGTTTGAAGAAAACGGCGTACTCTGTGCAGAAACAGGCAAACGATATTGGCAAGAAATTTTAGCCCAAGGTGGTTCAAGACCTGCTTTGGAATCATTTAAAGCATTTCGCGGACGCGAGCCTAATATTGATGCATTACTGCGCCATAATGGTATGAACTAGATTGCCGCTTATATCTTTAAGTCAAAAACTTTAACTTAGAGATATCACGTTAGGAGAGAAAATGAACTTCAATTTACCGGCATTAATTACAGTATTCACGCTTATCCTACTTCTCGCTGTCGCGTTTAACGTAGGCCGAGCTAGAGGAAAGTATAAAATTGACGCGCCTGCTACGACTGGACACCCTGATTTCGAATTGGCCTACCGAGTCCAGATGAATACGGTCGAAAGTTCGGTAGCCTTTATTCCCGCACTTTGGCTATTTTCATATTATGTCAGTCCTGTTTGGGGCTCTGTACTGGGCGGCTTATGGCTAATAGGCCGAATATGGTATGCCATCGCATATTGTGCTGATCCCAAAAAACGTGGCGGCGGGTTTGGGCTGTCATTGTTAGTTTTTGTCGTTCTGACCATTAGTGCTTTAATTGCAATCATCAAGCAAATGCTTTAATTGATTATTCCTTTTAATAACCAACTCATATGAAATTTGCTACTTGGAACGTCAACTCATTAAATGTCAGGTTGCCACACGTGTTAGATTGGCTCCGAGATAATCAACCTGACGTGTTATGTCTGCAAGAAACTAAACAAGAAGATAGCAAATTTCCTTATGAAGCGCTTATAGAGGCGGGTTATGAATCTGCTCATATTGGCCAAAAAACCTATAATGGTGTGGCAATTTTGAGTCGCCATCCACTTAGTAATATACAACGTAACATCCCAAACTTTGACGATGATCAACAACGTGTTGTCGCTGCCACCATTAATGGTATTCGAGTTGTTTGTGCTTATATTCCCAATGGTCAAGCGGTAGATTCCGAAAAATATCAATACAAAATGCGCTGGCTTAGCGCCTTTAATGCTTGGCTTAAAACGGAATTAATATCACACCCTGAACTGATGGTGTTAGGTGATTATAATATTGCCCCTGAAGACCGAGATTGCCACAATCCTGCTGCTTGGATTGGGCAAGTACTAGTAAGCCCACCCGAACGAATAGCATTTCAAAATCTCTTAGATTTAGGTTTACATGACAGCTTCAGGCTGTTTGAACAAGCTGAAAAGAGCTTTAGTTGGTGGGATTACCGAATGATGGGGTTCAGACGCAATTTTGGGATGCGCATTGATCATATTTTGGTGAGCAATCTACTTAAATCAAGATGTGTCTCTGCGCATATTGATAAATTACCGCGTAAACTAGAACGACCTTCTGACCATACGCCAGTAGTTTTAGAAATCGCTTAATCCATACACAAACGAATAGCGACTACCCCTTAGTTTTAATTCCCAACTGTTTGAGTTTACGATACAAGTGCGTACGCTCTAATCCTGCAATTTCTGCTAATTTGCTCATATTATTAGATGCCAGCTTAATGTGGTGATCAAAATACATGCGCTCAAAATCATCACGTGCTTCACGTAAAGGTTGATCTAATAAATGTTTTTCTATATTAGCAACATGGCCCGTAGCTTTTACACGGGCCTTTGATGTGCTTGTCGCATCGGCTTTAGTGAGCCGTATTTGTCTATCATCAAACTGATGTAGCACTCGATTCACATCATCTAAGTTAATTTTTTCACCTAAGCTGGTTTGTAACAAATTACGGATTGCCGCATCTAATTGAGCTAAATCTCCAGGCCAATCAGCATTACGTAAACCATTCAAAGCTGCAATATCAAACTCACGATACTCCAACCCAGCCAGCTCTAATTGTAAATTTGTAATCGCCACAACTAAATCAGGAATATCTTCCTTATGCTCATCTAAAGCTGGCATGTTTAACGATACCGCTGATAAAGCTTGGAATAAATTATAATCAAACAAGGATTCTGCCTGCAATCTTGGTAAATTCTCACTAGTACCACACACAACGCGCGTATGATATTTTTCTGATTTTGCAATAAGTAATAATAAGCCCTTTTGCTCAGCTTTGTTGAGCTCAGCAATCTCAGCTATATACAACACTCCACCGCGAATTTCTTCTAAAATATCTAAAGGCGCTTCTGAAAGCCGGCTAAATTCCGTGAGTGCTAACCAAGGGCTGCCTACTTCTTGCAAATAACGAGCGCACAACTCAGAACCACAACCCTTTGCACCGATTAACAATACTGGGCTGGGGCTAATACTTACTGCAATTTTATCCAATCTATCTTTAAGTGCAGTCACGATTGAACTCTTGCCTAAACTTGCCAAATTCATGTCTGATTTTGGTGATTGCTCACCATGTTTTAATGCCGCAGTTACGGTTTTCAATAGCTTTTGTAGGGCGATAGGCTTTTCTAAAAAATCAAATGCCCCTATACGCGTAGCCTCAACTGCTGTATCTATTGTGCCATGGCCGGACATCATCACGACCGGCATCGTCAGCTGACTACTATTTGCCCACTCTTTTAGCAAGGTAATACCATCGCAGTCTGGCATCCAAATATCCAATAGAACCAAATCTGGTCTCTGGTGTAGCCTCACGGCACGAGCAGCGGCGGCATTTTCCGCAAGCTGAACTTGATACCCTTCATCTTGCAAGATATCTCGTAATAATTCACGTATACCAATCTCATCATCAACTACTAATATATGTTTTGTTGCCATGCTTTTGTCTTCTAGCTTTTCAATTGTTGTGTTAGTTTTTTATACATTGATTACTTTTAAGCGCTACTGGATTCAGTTAAAAGTGGAATACTAATCATGACCATTGCACCCGTTTTTTCTTTAGTTAGCATGTCTACTAACTTACTATTTTGAGTTGAACTGGATATATTTTCAATCTTAATCGTGCCTTTATGCTCTTCAATTATCTTTTTGACTATGGCTAAACCTAGCCCAGTACCATGAGATTTTGTAGTCATATAGGGTTCAAAAACATGCAACATCAACTGCTCTGGAAACCCAGCACCATTATCCGCTACCGTTAACATTAAGGCCTGACCATCAATTTTTGTTTTTACTTCTATCAGGGCATCCGCTTGCTCAGCAAGGGCATCCTGTGCATTTTGCAGTAAATTATGTATCACTTGGCGCAACATTGTGCTGTCACCTTTAATCGTACAAGGCTGTTTTTCTAGCGATAATGCTATCTTATGATTGGGTAAATCGTAGAACGAAACCACTTCTAAAATTAATTTATTTAAATCTAACTTCTGCAACTGCGGCGCTGGCGAACGAGCATACTCACTAAATTCATTCACCATTTTCTTTAAAGCATCCACTTGATTCACGATCGTTTCAGTTGATCGTTTTAGCATCTGAGCATCAGCCGGCTCTAATTTACTCAGTAATTTATGCGCCATGCGTTCTGCGGATAACTGAATAGGGGTCAAGGGATTTTTAATTTCATGTGCAAGTCGTCTCGCCACTTCACCCCAGGCTGCATCACGCTGCGCTTGCACCATCGTTGTAGCATCATCAAACACTGCCACATAACCACCATCTGGCAAACGTGTGCCACGTAAGGTTAAAATCTGCTTACCTTGCCCCGTTGCCAATTCAATTTGAGTCAGCAACTCATCTTTTTGAATATCAACGTGACCGCCATCTTTCTTATCATCTAGCTGGTTATGTATGGAAATTGCTTGAAAAAAACTTTCTAAGCGCACGTGCTTCGCAGTAATTTTATCTACCGTCAATCCTGCATAAGCTTCTAACTGAACGCCTAAAATGTTAATTGCAGCTTCATTAAAAGTACGCAGTTCTCCACGTTTATTCAGCGCTATCACGCCTGACGACAAATGCGCCAATATAGTTTCCAAATAGCCGCGTGCCGCTTCAACTCGAGAACGATTCCTGTCAGCAGCTTTAGTCGCGTCATCTAGCTGCTGCGTCATACTATTAAAAGATTGTACGAGTACACCCAATTCATCCTTGCCATGTGCAGGAAGCATTGTGCTGTAATCGCCACTCGCAATCGCTTTAGTCCCTTCGGCAAGTACAGTAAGAGGTGCAGATAATCTTCGGCTCAACACAAAAGCTACGGCCATTGCACCTAACATTGCCAGCATCATGACCAACGTTAAAGTAAGCGCAAAAACCTCTCTTAAGGAAGCGCGACTATAAGAAAGCTGCTGATAATCTTGATACACATCTTGCACCGCCTCAGCTGTAGTCGCCAACGGTTTGGGCACGGGTTGAAGTAATTGTAAAATCCGTGTTTCACCCGCCAAATTCTGCACATTCACCGGCACTAGCACGCGAAGGTATAAACCCTTGTTACTAATAGGTTCAATGCTACCCAATATGTGCAAGCGTGCCTGCCTTAACTGCCTCACGCTAGGTAATTCAGGCAAAATACTGGTTGAGTCGCTATTTGAAACCTCTAGAATTTTGCCTTGCACGGTCAATAAAGTGGCGTCTTGAACACCGCTCTTCTCGCGCAAGTCATTTAGTATGGAGTGTGTATTAGCGGGCTGAAAAGCCAGGCTACTCGCCATATTCTCACCCTTCTCTTTGACGTCAGCTAACATGATATCTAACGCTGTACGGCCTAAATTAAGACCACCTTCCAACGCAGCTTCGACTTTTACATTAAACCAAGATTCAATAGAACGTGTTAAGAAATTAACTGACACCAAATAGACGATTAATCCAGGAATAATTGCCATCATCGCAAAACTTGCAAGCAATCTCAGGGTAAAGCGGCTACCCACGATGCCATTTCGAATTTGTCGATATAAACGCCAACTTTGAAAACTAAGCACAGCAATGAGAAATGTCGCTAATAAAATATTAAGTGCGACTAATAAAGAGTAGTACTCACCAGAGCCAGCGGTATTGGCACTTGCATTAGATAATAAGTAGAGTAAAAACGCGCCTGAACTTGCGCTTAACAGTACGATATACTTCATTTTAAGATGTATTTCATTTGAATAAATTGGGAGTCCACTCAAAGTGCTGTGAACTCAATTTCCAATCATCTAAGCTAATGGATTCGCCCTGTAGGCTTTTAGGTAATTTTTTTGTGTCTAGTCGCATTAAAAAAACCGCCTTATAAACCTCACCTTTTTCAACCTCAGATTTTTGAAATACCTTTAAATTGTGGATATAAGTTAAATCATCTAACGCTTCATCTAACCTTACAAAAGGTTTTTGCTGATCGCCCCGTATCACCAAATATTGGCGAGAAAGTGCATGATAAGTCAAAGAAACACGGTGAATAGTGGTTGCTACTTCATCATCAAACCAATATTTTCTAGGCTTAGCTAATTGAAATTCAAATATAAAATTCAATTCGAAGCCCCTATTAACCGCCTCTTCTATTGCATTGCTAAATTTAGCGTCAACATCTGCATTTAAAACATATCCATCTTCAAACGACTCTAATTCAGCACTTTTAACATTCAAGCTACTATTACCAGCTAACACTGGTGTAGCCAAAAATGCTAACAAACAAATAACTATAAATTGTTTAATTTTTTTGCAGCAAAGCATAGAAAAAACCATCATGTGCGATAGAGGGAATAAGCTGGCCATTTAACTGAGTAATATTGCTCTGTGCATGACTGGCTGACAACGGGTATGGTAACTGGGTTGCATCGGCGTTATTTTTTAAAAAATTATCCACTTGCCCTTGATTTTCTTCATTAAAAACCGAACAGGTAACATAAAGCAATTTACCCCCCTTTGCCAACATCTGCCATAAGTTCGGCAGGATTTTAGCTTGCTGTGCCACAAAAGAAGCCACATCAGCTTCGCGTCTCAGCCATTTAATATCAACATGACGACGTACTATGCCGGATGCTGTACATGGCACATCTGCCAAAATTCCATCAAAACTCACACCATCCCACCAACCGATTGATGATGCATCGCCAGCCACTAAGTTAGCCTGTAATTCAAGTCTATCCAAATTACTTTGTACACGCAACAGCCTAACTTCATCAGTATCAAGAGCCGTTAGCGATACTTCTGCCAATTCTAAAATATGCCCTGTTTTACCCCCTGGGGCACAACAAGCATCCAGAACATGCATATTATTTTTCATGCCTAGTAATGGTGCTGCTAGCTGTGCTCCGTAATCTTGTACTGAAACGATGCCCGCCGTAAATCCTGGTATTTTTTCAACTGGCACAGGCTTAGCTAACACTACCGCTTGTGCGCCAAGGTGAACTGCGTCAATATCTTGACGCTTTAATAACTGCATATACTCGTCTATGCTAATTTTTTGAGTATTCACTCTCAATGTCATTGGGGGATGCTGATTACCCGTTTCTAGCATACTTTGCCAATGGTCTGGGTATTGTAGTTTAAGCTTATTAATCCACCATTGTGGATAAGAATAAGTGGCTACTTCATTACCAGTTAACTTAGCGCCAAGTTGCTCTTCCTGACGCAGAAAATTTCGTAAAATTGCATTCACCAACCCCTTAGCCCAGCTTTTAGGTGCGGGGCGCTTTAGCTGGCTTACGGCTTGTACAGCCTGATTTACAACCGTAAAAGCATCGGCTTTATCATGCAATAATTGGTAAATCGCCACCAGTAAAATCGAATGGACGCGGTCGTCTGTTAATGGTTTTTCTAGCAGCTGCACAAGGTAAGCATCGATCTCACCATAAAAACGCAATGTGCCATAGCTCAAATCCTGCGAGGCTCCACGTTGTTGGGGCGTTGCATTTGGGAAGCCAGCCAATGCCGCAGGTAACGCTAGGGTTAGATTGCGGCCTAATAACACTTGGTTCACGGCATTCGCAGCTATTTGTTGGGATATATACAAAGAAAACTCTCTTGATGTTCAAACATATTGATTAAGCGTTGATTTTACTTGATAACCGCACTGTCAGGGACTTATTACAAAGTTGTCACTTTCTAAAAAATCTCTTATTACTGCGCTATTGAGTAGCGCTAGTGACTTGTAAAACAATCCCCTACTTGCAGGTTATGCCCTTGCACAAAAGCTTGAGAATTAAGTCTTTTGCCGCCAGGGGCTTGTAGCTCAGTGATATGTAATAAGCCTTCGCCACAACCCACAGTGATGCCATCGTGTACATTAACAATCTCACCAGCCCTTGCATTACCCACCTTAGCAGTTGCCATCCAAATACGGCAAACTTCATCTTTTAGCATACTTTGTGCAACAGGAAATGGGTTGAAGCCTCGCACTTGGCGTGAAATATTAATCGCTGTCTTTTGCCAATCAATAGCTGCCTCAGACTTTTCTAGCTTGTGTGCATATGTCACTAAGGCTTCGTCTTGGGGCACAGCTGCAAGTGATCCGATTCTCTCTAACGTTGCCATTGCCACGACCATTAGCTCTGCACCAATAGCACTCAAGGCATCATGTAAAGTCTGCGTTGTATCAGTGTCAGTAATCGGCACAATCCCCTGGCTCACCATAGCGCCTGCATCGAGGGCAGGCACAACCTCCATAATGGTCACGCCTGTTTCTGTATCTCCAGCTAATAGTGAGCGGTGAATTGGCGCTGCGCCACGCCAACGCGGCAACAATGAGGCATGAATGTTATAACAACCAAAACGAGATGCATTTAATGTCACAGTAGGAATAATCAGGCCATAAGCCGCAACGATCATAACGTCTGCATCCATCTCTGCAATACGTGCCTGAACAGATTGATCTTTTAGGGTTTCTGGTTGAAATACATTTAGCTGGCATTGTGTGGCCAGCACTTTTACCGGACTGGCTTTAAGCTTCATGCCCCGACCTGCTGGACGGTCAGGCTGCGTGAGCACCATTACGATCTCATGCCCTGCCTCAATCAACGCAGCCAACGCTGGAACAGCGAATTCAGGCGTACCAGCAAAAATTATTTTCATATGCGAATTTTTAATAAATACTTGATAATATTTTAATGATCACGTTGCTGCTTAAGCATTTTGTTCTTAATACGATTGCGCTTAAGCGGCGACAGATACTCAACAAACACTTTACCCAATAGATGATCCATTTCATGCTGTATGCATATGCTCAGCAATCCCTCAGCCTCTAAAGTAAATGTTTTACCATCCCGTCCTAGTGCCTCAACTTTCACCTTAGCAGCCCTGGTAACACTTTCATAAATACCTGGTACAGACAAGCAGCCTTCTTCGTAATCTTGCTCGCCACTTTTCTCTATAATTCTAGGGTTAATAAATACTTGTAAACAATTCTTGGTTTCGCTGGTATCAATGATAATAAGCTGCAAGTGCTGATTGACCTGTGTCGCCGCCAAACCTATGCCAGGGGCGCTATACATAGTCTCACTCATATCATCAATCAAACGGCGAACCGATGCATTTAGCTCCTTCACCGGTTTTGCTACCGTATGTAGGCGTGGATCTGGGTAATTAAGTATGTCTAAAATTGCCATAAATATTCTTTTATTTCTATATAAAGCTCAGCTTTTTCCATAAAAGCTTGATTGTTGAATGAATTACATGATAAATTTAACGTAATTTAGCAGTTTTCGCAGATAGTTTAATCTATATCTTTAATGCATTTTTGACTGAGGTCATCAGTATGTTCCGCTACATTATAACGCTGCTCATGTTTTGTTGCATAAGCTTCAACACTCAAGCTGAAGAAGTTTTACTCAAAAGCGAACATCCTGATCGTCATGTTGTAGTCAAAGGTGACACGTTATGGGGTATTTCAGGCAAGTTTTTAAAAGATCCTTGGCTGTGGCCCAAGGTCTGGCAGCTCAATCGTAGTCAAATAAAAAACCCGCATTTAATTTACCCTGGCGATGTTGTTTTTCTTGATATGAGTAGTGGCACACCTCAATTAAGGTTGCTGAGTGAGGCTATTACCTTACAGCCGGGCGCAATAGAAGAGCCGTTGGATAGAATTGCAATTTCAACCATTCCCCTAAGTATCATTGCACCATTTTTGAACCAGCCGCTGATTATTGAAAAAAATCAACTGGCTCAGTCACCTAGAATTCTAGCAGCACAAGATGATCGAGTCATATTAAGCACTGGCACACGCGTTTATATCAACAAAATTGAAGAAGGCGACGGACTCAATTGGTATGTTTATCGACCCGCAGAAAGCTTAGTAGACCCTGACACCAAAGAAGTTTTAGGGGTAGAAGCTACTTATTTAGGGGACGTCAGAATCACAAAGTATGGTGAGCCTGCAAGCGCAGATATCACTAAAACAAAAGAAGAAATTTTCACTAAAGATAGATTAGTACCGGCTAGTGATAATATTGTTGCAAACTTTGTACCACATGCGCCTGACTCTGCCATATCAGGGCGCATCATTAACATTTATGGTGGTGTCACTGATGCAGGGCCGCAGAGTATAGTTTCCATAAGTCGCGGTATAGCTGACGGTTTAGAAGTCGGGCATGTGCTTGCAATTAATCGTTATGGTCGTGTGATAAAAGATCCTGAGCCTTCCAAAGAGAAAAAGCTAAAAAATAATGCGGATACATTAGTCCTTGAGCCTGGCATGGTTAAACTACCAGACGAACGCATAGGCTTATTAATGGTGTTTCGTGTATTTGATCGCGTTTCCTACGGCTTAGTGATGCAAGCAACGCGGCCGATTAATCTGCTAGATTCGGTCGCTACCCCTTAGCTACGTACTTGCTATGCAACTAAGCCACAGTGAGGATACCTACAACGAAGAGTTGCTAGAAAAATCACTATGGATTAGTTTAAGTAACATTCATGGTATTGGCACACAGACATTTTGCCTACTGCTTAAAACCTTTGGCAACCCAGCGAACATCTATGCTGCAACTTTCAAAAAGTTAAATGAAGTTGTTTCAGAAAAAATAGCTGCTGAAATTACCCAAGGTATAGATAAAGATTCTTTAAAAGACGCGCTAGCTTGGCTATCTCAAGCCAACAATCACCTTGTCACACTAGCTGATTCGCACTACCCAAAAGCGCTACTCGAAATTTCTGACCCACCCCCTTTACTCTACGCTAAAGGTAATTTAGCCCTACTAAACCAGCCAAGCATTGCCATAGTAGGCAGCAGAAATGCTTCCGTGCAAGGTGAGAAAAATGCTGAGGCTTTCGCACAGGGCTTATGTAACTACGGCTTATGCATCGTCAGTGGCTTGGCATTAGGCATAGATGGCGCGGCCCATCGTGGTGCATTAAAAGCAAATGGTGCGACCATCGCGGTCGTAGGTACTGGCTTAGATATTGTATATCCTGCTCAGCATCGCGATTTAGCCCATCAGATTGCTGAACACGGCCTCATCATTTCTGAATTCCCCTTAGGCACCCCATCAAAAGCGCAAAATTTTCCTAAGCGCAACCGGATTATTAGTGGCTTAAGTTTAGGTTGTTTAGTGGTAGAGGCGAATCTACAAAGCGGCTCACAAATTACCGCACGCTTAAGTGCAGAACAAGGTCGAGAAGTATTTGCGATACCAGGTTCGATTCATTCGCCAATGTCTAAAGGTTGCCATCAGCTCATTAAGCAGGGGGCAAAATTAGTCGACAGTTTGCAAGATATCGTGGAAGAGTTAAATTTAATCAATGATATATCAAGCCCATCACAGCCACTTGACAATAATAGTGTCACTAATAATCCACTCATCAAGCTAATGGGATATGAGCAAATGTCATTAGAAAATTTAGTGCATTTAAGTGGCTTGACTGTAAGTGAAGTTTCATCCATGCTAATGTTATTGGAATTAGAGGGGAGGATTACTAGCCTAGCTGGCGGACAATATCAAAAAATTGTGTAATTTTAGATTTATGCATAAACCATCACACTTAATTTAAGAATAACTCTATTTAAGGATAAACATTATGTTTGAAGTATTGGTTTATATGTTTGAAAACTACATTGATACACACTTCAGACCTGACGAAGATACGCTCTCAAAAGAGCTGTTTGCCGCGGGATTTGATGAACAAGATATTAACGGTGCTTTTAATTGGTTCAATCAACTAGAACTGATGACCGAGCAACCTGATATATTCGACAACCCCAATCACATCAGCACCCGCATTTTTACCGATGATGAACTGAAGAAAATCACAGGTGAAAGCCTAGGATTTATTTTATTTTTGGTGCAAGCCAATATACTCAACACAGCACAACGCGAGCTAGTGCTTGACCTTGCAATGAACTTACCACAACTTAAAATCAGTATTGAAGAAATACGTTGGATTGTGCTAATGACCACCTGGGGCGCTAGCAAGTCTGGTCCGGATAAAACCAAAGAATATTTATTTATTGAAGATGCACTTCTAAATAAAGAAAAACCGACACTACATTAGCAGGTCGGTTTTTCTTTAACGCATACTAAAATTTCTGGCGCACTTATTCGCCAATATTTTCTATGATATTGCTAATTACGCCTGAGCGGTTCAAGGTGTAAAAATGCAAGCTTGGCACACCCCAAACCTTCAAGGTTTCACATAACTCGCTCACAACATCAATACCAAACGCACGCAACGAAGTCATATCATCGCCATATTCTTCAAGACGCATTTTCAGCCACCTAGGAATTTCTGCCCCACAAATACTTGAAAACCTGGCAAGCTGCGTAATGTTATAAATCGGCATAATACCTGGCACAATGGGAATATTAATACCCGTAGCCGCACATTGCTCTATAAACCTAAAATAAGCATCAGGATTATAAAAATATTGCGTAATTGCAGAATTAGCACCCGCATCTACTTTACGTTTCAAGTTTAGTAAATCCGCAGCAGGAGTTCTCGCTTCTGGGTGAAATTCTGGATAGGCGGCCACTTCAATATGAAAATGATTGCCTGTTTCAGACCGAATAAATGCTACCAACTCTGCTGCATACCTAAAATCACCACTACTAACTTCACCAGAGGGCACATCGCCACGCAATGCAACTAAGCGTTTGATACCCTGCGCTTGGTACGCATGTAATAAATTACGAATTTCTTCTTTACTCGATGAAATACAAGAGATGTGTGGTGCCGCTTGAAAGCCTTCCTGCTGGATTTCAAGTACAGTATCCATGGTTCTATCTCGCGTAGAACCGCCAGCCCCAAAAGTAACGGAGAAAAACTCTGGGTTAAACCTCGCTAACTCTGCGCGCGTTTCACGTAGAGTAGCCATGCCTTCTAATGTTTTAGGCGGGAAAAATTCAAAACTTAATGTCGTCGGGTTCATTTATTTGTCTTTTTTGTCTTCAATAACAATTGCCGTCAATAGCCAAGAAAGTACACTATAAACTAGTGCGCCTATCATGCCAGCCGTTAACGTTTGAACTTCAAAACCATTTAGCCAATTGCCCACTGCATAAAATAACAATCCATTAATAACCAGTATAAAAAGCCCGAGCGTCAGTATTGTGATAGGTAAAGTTAATATCACTAAAATTGGCTTGACCAACATATTGACCAAGCCAATGACTAAAGCAGCCATTAATGCAGTTAAAAAATCAGCCACATGAATATTGGGCACATAGTACGCCACCGCTATCAGCGCTAGCGCATTTAACATCCATACCAACAATAATTTCATGTGGCTTCCTCTAACTAAAAGACTAGTAGCGGTAGGTATCTGGCTTATATGGGCCTTGTTTCTGCACGCCAATATAAGCTGCTTGTTGATCGGTTAATACCGACAATTTCGCATTAAGTTTTCTCAATTGCAATACCGCAACTTTTTCATCCAAATGTTTAGGTAAAGTATACACACCTACTGGATAGTTAGCTTGCTGCGTGAATAACTCAATTTGTGCAATCGTTTGATTGGCAAAACTTGAACTCATGACATAACTTGGATGACCAGTACCACAGCCTAAATTCACCAAACGCCCTTTAGCTAACAAGATAATTTTTTTACCCTCTGGGAAAATCACATGGTCTACTTGTGGCTTAATTTCGTCCCACTCATATTTCTCAAGTGAGGCAACATCAATCTCATTATCAAAATGGCCAATGTTGCAGACAATCGCTTGGTCTTTCATCCGCGCCATATGGTCATGTGTAATCACATGGTAATTACCAGTTGCGGTCACAAAAATATCCGCATGTTCAGCGGCATAATCCATTGTTACAACGCGGTAACCTTCCATGGCAGCTTGTAATGCGCAAATTGGGTCAATCTCAGTTACCCAAACTTGGGCAGATAGTGCACGTAAGGCTTGGGCAGAGCCTTTACCTACATCACCGTAACCTGCAACTACTGCTACTTTACCTGCAATCATCACGTCTGTAGCACGCTTAATCGCATCGACTAATGATTCACGGCAGCCATATAAATTGTCAAATTTTGATTTTGTGACAGAGTCATTGACGTTAATCGCTGGAAAGGCCAACTTGCCTTCTTTATGCATTTGATACAAACGATGCACACCGGTAGTGGTTTCTTCAGTCACACCAATAATTTTTGCTAAACGCACTGAATACCAACTAGGATCTACTTTTAACTTAGCTTTAATTGCATCAAAAAGGCAGACTTCCTCTTCTGAAGTAGGATTTGATACTAAAGATAAATCTTTTTCCGCACGGGTACCAAGATGAAGGAGCAATGTAGCATCGCCACCATCATCTAAAATCATGTTGGTATAGCCTCCATCAGTCCACTCAAATATGCGATGGGTGTAATCCCAATATTCAGTCAGCGTTTCACCTTTAATAGCAAATACTGGCGTCCCACCGGCGGCGATTGCAGCAGCGGCATGGTCTTGCGTAGAGTAAATATTACATGACGCCCAGCGTACTTCTGCGCCTAAATCCTTTAGGGTTTCAATCAACACAGCCGTTTGAATCGTCATGTGCAAGCTGCCGGTAATACGCGCACCTTTAAGTGGCTGCAAGATTGCAAACTCTTCACGAATAGCCATCAACCCTGGCATTTCTGTTTCGGCAATGGCAATTTCTTTACGGCCAAACGCAGCCAAGCCAATATCGGCAATTACATAATCTTTAAAATCAGTCACAGAATTCATTTTAATTTCCTTGAATGTGTGACCGGAGGGAAGGGGTTGTAATAAAACTAGAGATGCTTAATGCTTTTCTCACCCGTATCCCGTGTCCGGCACGGTTAATATTGGTGAGCGTCGTTTAAACATTTTCCGAGCCTAGGAGAAAGACTCTCGCAACGCTCCTCGGAATTGTCGAATTATACGCGCTTTTTTTTAGCTTACAAGCGTAAAAAAAGCAGCCTCTAGAGGCTGCTTGCTAGCAAATTTAGGGCTGACTCCAAATGTCATGGATATCATGAATACCCCAAGCCAAAGGATTTTCGTGGCCGTCAATTGAATCTTGCTCACCCGGTGCTGATAAATCGATTATCTCAATCTTAATACGTGATTTTGATGCCGTTGAAAAAAATACTTTGATTAAAGGCGTCAATAATGACTTCGGACTCTGATCAACAACGACTGCCAACCGCCCAGACTTAAGTTTAACCATAGAGCCTATAGGATAAATGCCCACACTTTTTACAAAGGCTTTAAATACCGTGTCGTCAAAGTGATCAACCCATTGAGCCATTCGCTGCATGGAAATGCCAGGCTCCCAGCCAGCTTTATAAGGACGATTTGAAGTAATTGCATCGTAGACATCGCAGACTGCACCCATTTTGGCAAACAAGCTAATTTCACCAGCTTGCAGTTTGTGTGGGTATCCCTTGCCGTTTACTTTTTCGTGGTGATGTAAACACACATCCATTGCCACTTCATCCGTAATATTTGCTTGCATTAACAATTTATGGCCGCGCTCAGGATGTAGTTTCACCAGCTCAAATTCTTCCTCAGTGAGTGCCCCAGGTTTATTAAGCACATCCAGAGGAATGCCTGCTTTACCTATATCATGAAGTAAACCAGCTAGGCCAGCTTGCTTAGTTTCTGCCTCAGATAAACCTAGTTCTCTAGCCAAAGCCACCATCAGCGCACAAACTGCCACCGAATGCATATAGGTATATTCATCTTTATTTTTTAAGCGCGCCAAGCTAATGAGCGCGCCTAAATTTCGATCTACTGAAGCGGTAATCTCATCCACCATAAGCATTGCCGTTTCAGCCCTCACTGTCTTACCCATGCGCACATCATGAAACATCGAAGCAACTGCTTTTTTTGAATCTTGAATGACGCGCTTAGCCTGCTCATGCTCGGCAGCGGCTGAGATTTTAGCGGGGCTTTGTATAGGATTTTTGGTGGGCGCTATTTCAGGTAGCGCTTCAGTATTCGCCAATAATGACGGCGCTGTAATGACATCTAGCTCTTCGACATCCAAGCCCTTAGACGTGTCAATGATGATTTCTTTAACGGTGCTATTTTGCAGTTTTTTTAAATCGGCAGGATCTACTAGTTTAAAGGCTTCTTTCCAGAAAGGATGGTCTATCCAAGGGCATTTCAGCTCTTGGATAAACATACCTAAACGGACTTGCTTTGTAGAAATTACTTTTAACATATGCCACCACTATATTGTGGTCACAATTTTAGCAATGGGATCGATAAATCAATTGCCCTATATAGAGGCTTTTAGTGCGGCTACTTTATCAATTGCTTCCCAAGTAAACTCTGGCTCATCACGGCCAAAGTGGCCATAAGCAGCGGTTTTAGTATAAATTGGTCTGAGTAAATCTAGCATTTTAACAATGCCTTTTGGACGTAAATCAAAGTGTTCACGTACAAGTGCGGTGAGCACCTCGTTCGAGACCTTACCTGTGCCATATGTCTCCACCATGATAGAAGTTGGCTGAGCCACACCAATGGCATAAGAAATTTGAACAAGGCAACGTGAAGCAAGCCCAGCAGCTACGATATTCTTCGCCACATAACGACCTGCGTAAGCGGCTGAACGATCTACTTTTGAGGGGTCTTTACCTGAAAACGCACCGCCGCCATGTGGGGCTGCACCACCGTATGTATCCACAATAATTTTACGGCCTGTTAAGCCACAATCTCCTTGTGGCCCACCAATCACAAAACGACCTGTTGGATTTACCAAGAACTTGATATCACCTTTGATCAGCTCTTTAGGAAGCGTCGGTTTAATAATTTCTTCAATCACCGCTTCACGAATATCTTTAAGTTCCATCTCAGGGGCATGTTGTGTTGAAACAACAACGGTATCAATCGCACTTGGTTTGCCATCTTGGTATTTAATGGTCACTTGTGATTTAGCATCTGGGCGCAACCATGGCAAACGGCCATCTTTACGCAATTGCGCTTGACGCTCCATGATGCGGTGAGATAACCAAATAGGCAATGGCATCAATTGTGGCGTTTCATCACAAGCATAACCAAACATTAGACCTTGGTCACCCGCACCTTGATCTAACGGATCATCGTGCGCGCCGTCAACCCCTTGAGCAATATCAGGGGATTGCTTGTCGTAAGCGACTAAAACTGCACAACCTCTGTAATCAATACCATAATCAGTATTGTCGTAGCCGATACGTTTAATTGCATCACGTGCCACTTTAATGTAATCAACATTGGCGGTAGTAGTAATTTCACCGGCCAATACAATTAAGCCAGTATTGGCAAGGGTTTCTGCCGCGACACGAGCGGTAGGGTCTTGGGCTAAAATAGCATCTAAAATGCTGTCTGATACTTGGTCTGCGAGTTTGTCAGGATGGCCTTCAGAAACAGATTCTGAAGTAAAAAGATATTCGTTCATTTGTGCGCCTTGGAAATAAAATTTATAAAAAATGAAATGATTTTCATACTAAAGGCTGAAGCATGATTATCAGGTCAATTACTAGCCTCGCATTCTACCTAACTATTGAATAATAAGACTAAAATATTTCAATAAAATGCCGTCTATTGAATCAATCAATTTATAATCACGTTATGAATGCTAACGCTATGACCTTAAAATTTACCAAAATGCACGGTGCAGGCAATGACTTTATGGTCATAGATGCCATTAATCAGCCTGTCAATCTCACAGGGCACCAAATCCAAATGCTGGCACATCGTCAATTTGGCGTAGGCTTTGATCAGCTTTTATTGGTTGAAACTTCTGCTATCGCTGATTTTAAATATCGTATTTTTAACGCCGATGGTAGTGAGGTTGAGCAGTGCGGTAATGGTGCGCGCTGCTTCGTGCGCTTTGTGACTGAACAAGGCTTAAGCAACAAACGTGAAATTCGCGTTGAAACTGCCAGTGGCATCATCACGCCTAAACTAGAAGAAAATGGCCTGGTCACCGTGAATATGGGTGCGCCTAAATTTGAACCAAGCGCTATTCCTTTTATTACGGATGCGATTGCTAATAGCTATTTGCTGACAGTAGACAATCAAACAGTGGAGATTACAGCGGTTTCAATGGGCAACCCACATGCCGTGCAAATAGTCGACGATGTAGAAACAGCTCCAGTTGTAAGCCTAGGCCGACAAATTGAACTACATCCACGATTTCCTGAGCGCGTGAATGCTGGCTTTATGCAAATAGTCGATGCCCATCACATTAAACTAAGAGTCTTCGAGCGCGGTAGCGGAGAAACGTTAGCTTGTGGCACAGGGGCCTGCGCGGCGGTTGTGACAGGCATTCAATTAGGCCGACTAGAATCCCCAGTCACCGTGTCAGCCCGTGGTGGTGAACTACACATTGCTTGGCAGGGTGGCAGCGCGCCAGTCATGATGACCGGGCCTGCTGTGACAGTATTTACCGGCACCATTACATTAATTTAAAGTAGCATTTACTAGAAATAGCTTTATCCATAAGGACTATCATGCAAGAAGATCAAAGCGCTCAAAGTCATAACACTGCAATTTCAGCTGACGAAGTCAGTAGTTACTTACGTAGCCATCCACATTTTTTTGAGCAGCACGCAAGCTTACTCACTGAAATTTTTCTTCCTAGCCCGCATGGCAGTGGCGCAATCTCTCTTGCTGAACGTCAACAATTAGCGCAACGCGACAAAATTCGCGTCACTGAAAATATGGTGGCGCAATTGATTGAGTTCGGCGAACAAAATGATATTACCAGCCAAAAAGTGCACAACTTCAGCGTCAAACTGATTGAAAATAAAAATTTTAGCCATTTGCCACAACTGATTTCTGAAAACATGCAGCAAGTTTTTGCTGTCACACAGTCGCAAGTGCGCGTTTGGGTAAGCCCTAGCGATGCGACCCTTGCACAAGATGCTATTTTTACGCCCACAAATAAAGCTTTTAGCGATTGGGTCAGTTCATTAAATGCGCCTTACTGTGGCGTAAAACCTGAATTAGCTGAAGGCTTAATGCAAGATCATTTGCAATCTTTTGCTTTTATTCCACTTCACCAAGGCGGCGACAAACAAAATGTCTATGGCGTGTTAATGTTAGGTTCAGATGATGTACAACGCTT
>CANNEG010000012.1:0-27526 GCA_947503455.1 Betaproteobacteria bacterium | reverse complement strand
AACAGTAACTTTAAGTTACTGCATAACAACATTATATAACATTGGATAGACCGTCGTGGATGATAGACAACAACAACTGTCGGCTTGGCTAAATACAGTCTTAAAGCAAGCAGAATTTAAGCTCACAATAGCATCAGCGGATGCAAGTTTTAGACGCTATTTCAGAGTGAATTTAGTGAGCCCGTATTTATGCTGTCACACACTCATTGCTATGGATGCCCCGCCACCACAAGAGGATTGCACGGCATTTGTGAATATCGCTAAACTTTTTCTGGATGCTGGATTGAATGTACCGCAGGTGATTGCACAAGATTTAACGCGTGGTTTTTTATTGTTAAGCGATTTGGGCGATGACACTTATTTGACGCAACTGAACTCAAAAAATGCGTCTAAGTTATATTTAGAGGCCACTAATGCACTGATTAAATTGCAGCTTGCTAGTAAAGCTAATGTGTTGCCTAAGTATGACGAAGCTTTGCTCACACGTGAAATGCAACTATTCCCAGATTGGTATGTGGCTAAACACTTGAATGTGAACTTGAATAATGAACAGCAGACTGTTTTAAAAAACACTTTTGATGTATTAAATAAAAATATTCTCTTGCAAGGGCAAGTATACGTACACCGAGATTATCATTCGCGTA
The DNA here is from genome assembly GCA_947503455.1 of Betaproteobacteria bacterium. Lineage (GTDB taxonomy): Bacteria > Pseudomonadota > Gammaproteobacteria > Burkholderiales > Methylophilaceae > Methylotenera. Next base: position 26,882 of record CANNEG010000012.1, on the reverse strand, counting down.
ACTTAATGATAACGCAAGAAAACAATCCTGGCGTCTTGGATTTTCAAGATGCTGTGTATGGACCTATTAGCTACGATTTGCTGTCTTTATTGAAAGATGCTTATGTCAGTTGGGAAGAAGATCAAATCATTGATTGGGCCGTGCGTTATTGGCAACCCGCAAAAAAAGCTGGCTTGCCAGTGCCGGATGATTTTAGCGAGTTTTATCGTGATTTTGAATGGATGGGTGTACAGCGACATATTAAAGTATTGGGGATATTTGCAAGGCTTAGTCATCGAGATGGTAAGGATGGCTACTTAAAAGACATGCCGTTGGTGATGATGCACTTACGCAAAGTATGTGAGCGCTATGTGGAATTAAGGCCGATGTTGAGATTGCTAAATCAATTGGAAAATGTAAAGCCAAAAGAAGGCTACACGTTCTAATGCAAGCCATTTTAATGAAAGCGATGATATTAGCTGCAGGTCGAGGTGAGCGTATGCGCCCACTGACAGATTTCACGCCAAAACCACTGATAAAGGTTGGTGGCAAGTCACTTATCGTATGGCATTTAGAGCATTTAGCTAAAGCTGGATTTAAAGAAGTGGTGATTAATCATGCTCATCTAGGTGAGCAGATTGAACAAGCGTTAGGTAATGGTAGTCAATGGGAGATGCACATCCAATATAGCCCTGAAAAAATCGCATTAGAAACAGCTGGGGGCATAGCTAATGCATTGCCTTTGCTAGGTAATCAGCCTTTTTTAGTCGTGAATGGCGATACGTTCACGGGGATTGATTTTTCGACTTTAAAGCTATCGCACAACACTCCATTACAAGCTTTAGCGCATTTGGTGTTGGTAGATAACCCGCCACAGCATCCCAATGGGGATTTCGCTATGGAAGATGGGGTGTTAAAAAATGAAGGGTCACAAAAACTTACTTTTTCAGGTGTAGGCGTTTATCATCCAGACTTATTTGCTAGTGTCGTACCTGGCGCACCAGCGAAACTGGCACCATTATTACGCCAAGCTATTACACACAACCAAGCGACAGCTGAGCACTATCAAGGGATGTGGCATGATATTGGCACGCTAGAGCGATTGGAAAGTTTAGATAGGCGATTAAATAATAAGTGAATAACATTACCAAGATAAATTGAAATTAAAAGTTGAATGAACATTAACATTACAGAATTTAAGGCAAGACGCCAAAAACTGATGGCCAGTATGACGGAAGGTATTGCCATTATCTTTACCGCCCCTGAAGTGATTCGCAATCGAGATAGTCATTATCCTTACCGTTTCGATAGTTACTTTTATTATTTAACAGGGTTTAAAGAGCCTGAATCTGTAGTGATAATAATTGCAGGTAATGCGCCAAAATCAATTTTATTTTGTCGTGACAAAGATATAGAGCGTGAAATTTGGGATGGTTTCCGCTATGGAGTGGATGCTGCTCGTGACACTTTTGATTTTGATGAAACTTATTCAATAAGCGAGTTAGATGTAGTGGTATTAAAATTGTTGGCAAATCAACCCAAATTATATTTTAGCTTAGGTGAGAGTAACCCTAACGATAGCCGGGTGACGGGTTGGTTAAATGCATTGCGAACTCAAGCGCGTAATGGCGTAGCTGTACCTGATGAAGTTGGTGATGTCCGTAAATTAATTGATGAAATGCGCTTATATAAATCATCTTATGAAATAGATTTAATGCGCCGTTCAGGGGTTATTGCTGCGATGGCACATAATCGAGCAATGCAATTCGTAAAGCCGAGCTTGATGGAATATGAAGTTGAAGCAGAGTTTTTGCATGAGTTTTATCGGAGTGGGGCGCAAGCGCCTGCTTATACCAGTATCGTTGCAGGGGGAGCAAATGCTTGTACACTGCATTATAGCGCTAACAATGCAAAGCTTCATGAGGGTGATTTATTGCTAATTGATGCGGGTTGTGAATTAGAGGGTTATGCTTCAGACATAACACGTACTTTCCCGGTGAATGGTAAATTTAGTTCAGCACAAAAAGACGTATATGAACTCGTGCTGACTGCACAGCATGCAGCAATTTCACAAGTCAATATTACCAGCCATTGGAATGCGCCACATGAAGCCGCGCTAGATGTGTTGATTCAAGGGTTTATTGATTTAAAACTTTGCAAAGGTAGTAAAGATGCGGTGTTAGAAAGTGGTGATTACCGTCAGTTTTACATGCATAGAACGGGGCACTGGTTGGGATTGGACGTGCATGATGCGGGTGAATATAAAGCGACTAAAGCTAAAGAAAATCTAGCTAATTGGCGTATGTTAGAACCCAATATGACACTGACTGTGGAGCCAGGTTGCTATATTCGTCCTGCGGATAATGTGCCAAAACATTTTTGGAATATTGGCATAAGAATTGAAGATGATGTACTTGTGACGGAGCATGGGTGTGAAGTATTGACTTCAAACGCTGTCAAATCTGTAGCAGATATAGAAGTTTTAATGCAGGAATCGAGGCTTAGTTCTTGACTTAATAATAAGCAATCAAACAAATTTTAATAAATTAAGGAATCCCATGTTAAAAAAACTAGTTGGCTTTACGTTGCTAAGTGTGTTGACATCTTTAGCTTTGGCAGATGAGATGAGTGTTAAGAAAGCTGTCGAAGCGGCGTATCCAAAATTCAAAGTAGAAAGTGTTAGTAAGACCCCATATGCTGGTTTGTATGAAGTATTCATGGGGGGGCAAATTATTTATACCGATGAAAAAATGACTTTTTTGATTGCAGAAGGTCGTTTAGTTGACCCAAAAACTAAAAAAGACATTACGGGTGAGCGCATGGAGGAGTTAACGAAAATTGACTTTAATAGCTTACCCCTTGAGCAGGCTATTAAAGTCGTAAAAGGTAATGGTAGTCGAAAATTGGTGGTATTTTCTGATGTTGATTGCCCATATTGCAAGCGCTTAGAACAAAATGAATTAACTAACATTACCGATGTTACGATTTATACTTTTTTATATCCAATAGAACAGTTACATCCTGATGCAGCAAGTAAATCTAAATTAATTTGGTGCGCAAATAATCGTGTCAAAGCTTGGGAGGATTGGATTTTTAATAATCAACTACCTAAAAGTGCTGGTACTTGTGAGGTGCCATTGGAAAAAATTGGACAGTTAGCCAAGAAAATTGGTGTCACAAGTACGCCGACACTGATTTTTTCTGATGGTAAGCGTATGTTGGGCGCACAACCTTATAAAGAGATTGAGCGCGCTATGATTGCCGCGGCTAAAAAATAAGCCGATAGGAAGGTATATGGTTACTTTAGTTTTATAATTGGCTGAATTATAACAATAAAAAAGCGACAAAATAGTCGCTTTTTTATTGTTATAGATAGAATTATCTAGTCTGTTGGTCAGTTAACCAGTAACCACTAAACGACAGAGCCCATTTTGAAGATTGGTAGATACATGGCAACGACCAAGCCGCCAATGAGCGTCCCTAGCACCACCATAATCACAGGTTCCATTAAACTTGCTAAGGCATCAACGGCATCATCCACTTCAGCCTCAAAAAAATCTGCTACTTTGCTTAGCATGGAATCTAACGCGCCAGACTCTTCACCAATGGCAGTCATTTGCAATACCATGTTGGGAAAAACGTTAGTATTTTGCATGGCAACAGTTAAGCTGGTGCCAGTGCTAATTTCGCTTTGTATCTTCTTAGTGGCATCATAATACACACGGTTACCAGCAGCGCCAGCAACAGAGTCTAGAGCCTCTACTAGAGGCACGCCGGCAGAAAACATAGTGGCTAAAGTGCGAGACCAACGGGCTATGGTTGCTTTTCTGACCAACGGACCAAATACCGGAATCATTAGAATTAGTCTATCCATGGTCGCTTGCATACTCAAAGAGCGCTTCCATGTATAGAAGAAAAACCATATGCCACCGCCAATGGAGCCGAATATTGCCCACCACCACTGTACAAATACATCAGAAATAGCCATCACAATGAGCGTCGGGGCTGGTAAGTCTGCGCCGAATCCATCGAACAGTTCTTTAAAAGCGGGAATCACAAAAATCATGATTACAGCAACAATGATAAATGCCACGATAATAATTGAAATTGGATAGAACAGGGCTGATTTAATTTTAGATTTAATAGCTTGAATTTTTTCTTTATAAGTAGCCAAACGATCGAGTAAGGTATCTAAAATACCGGCTTGCTCCCCTGCGTTGATTAAATTGCAAAATAGCGCATCAAAATAAAGGGGGTATCTGCGAAAAGCCGTACTCATGCTGCTGCCTGTTTCGACATCCGATTTAATGTCTAGCAATAGTTTTGCAACAGCTGGATTGCTATGCCCTTTGCCAACAATATCAAAAGATTGTAGTAGCGGTACGCCAGCTTTCATCATGGTGGCGAGTTGTCGAGTGAATAAGGTGATGTCTTTGTCTGTTACAGTACCTTTACTGGCAAAACCACTCTGTTTCTTAACTTTTGTAACTGTAATGCCTTGACGTCGTAATGTGGCGTTAACAAATGAATTGCCAGCGGCACGCATTTCCCCTTTTACAATTTTGCCTTTTTTATCTTTGCCTTCCCAAGAATAGGTGATTTCTTTTGTGGCTTTAATATTAGCTGCCATAGTGATTTCCTATACTATTCATTGGTGCAAGCCTCTACTTCTTCAATTGAAGTTAAACCTTGTTTTACTTTTAACAAGCCAGATTGCCGCAAATCTTTAACCCCTTCTATTTTTGCTTGATCTGCAATATCATGCGCTGTGCCACTTTTCATAATGATGCGACTGATGGCATCGGTAACTGGCATGACTTGATAGATACCTACTCGCCCTTTGTAGCCATCGTTGCAGAGTTCGCAGCCGCCTTTTTTAGGACCGTATAGTTGCCAAGAGCCATCTAAATCATGTTCTGTAAAGCCTACACCAATAAGGGCCTCTTTTGGAACTTCCAGAGGCACTTTACAGGTTTTACATAACCGTCTTGCTAAGCGCTGTGCTGTAATAAGCGATACTGCCGATGCAATATTAAATGGTGCAACACCCATGTTTAGTAAGCGCGTAAGCGTAGAAGGCGCATCATTCGTGTGTAAGGTTGAAAGTACCATGTGTCCAGTAGAGGCGGCTTTAATCGCCATATCGGCAGTTTCTAAATCACGAATCTCACCAATCATAATGATGTCAGGATCTTGTCGTAAAAATGATTTAAGTGCAGCGGCAAATGTTAAGCCCTGCTTATCATTAACGTTTACTTGGTTGATGCCCGTCAGCGGAATTTCACAAGGATCTTCCGCTGTTGAAATGTTGACATCAGGACTGTTTAATATATTTAGACAAGTATAAAGTGATACGGTCTTACCTGAGCCAGTCGGGCCTGTAACGAGTACTAGTCCATAAGGGCGACTGATCGCGCTTAATAAAGCCTCTTTTTGGAGTGGTTCATAGCCCAAAGCTTCAATGCCCAGCGTGGCACTTGATGGGTCTAAAATACGCATCACTATTTTTTCGCCATTAATGAGAGGCAGTGTGCTAACTCGAAAATCAATGGTTCTGGCTTTTGATAGCACGAGCTTCATGCGACCATCTTGAGGGATTCGCTTCTCTGAGATGTCCATTTTGGAAATCACTTTAATACGAGAGGCTAATTTCTCTTTAATGGCGAGTGGCGGTTGAGCAATCTCACGCAGAATGCCATCTACGCGATAGCGGACTCGGTAAAATTTTTCATAGGGTTCAAAATGTAAGTCCGAAGCCCCCAAGTTAATCGCATCTAATAGCATTTTATTTAAAAATTTAACTACAGGGGCATCATCTACTTCTTGGGTTTGCACTTCATTTTCTTGCGATGGGCTTTCATCAACATTTAAACCATAGTCATCACCATCTAAATCTAATGACTTCATGCTAGTGTCGCTAGATTCTATGATTTTATCAATCCAACGACCTAGCTTGTCGTCTTCGACGACTACTGGTGACAAAGCCATGCCCATTTGGAATTGAACACTATCAAATGCATGTAGATTGGTTGGGTCTGAAACTGCAACAAACAGCACGTTGTTTCGAACTTGCAATGCCATTACGCGTTCTGATTGCATTAACTTAGCATCAATTTTTTTGGCTGGTAGGTGGTCGACATTGAATGCATCTAAGTTAAAGTAGGGAAATCCGAATGCTTTTGCCGATGTTTCGGCGATGACTCGCGCATTCAACTTTTTATTTAAAATAAGTTGTGTAATGAATGGGTTTTTAACTGAGTTTGCTTGCGCTTGTATCGCATTCGCCTCATCTTCAGAAAGTAATTTCTCTTGGATTAGGGTGCGAGCGAGGCCGCTCAGTTTAGTTGATGGAGTTGCTGTGGCCATAAATTTACATTAAATTAGCATCAAAGCTTTCTCAGTTATTTTTTCTCAAACCAATAATGCCTTTAAGATTTTTTTTTGTAAAGACATTATGTATATTTGAGTATAGTAGCGATGCAAAATTTACTTTTAAATAAAACTACATATTGGCAATAATCTCTTCGCCAAACTGAGCAGTCCCCACTTGTGTTGCGCCTTGCATTTCGCTTGAAAAATCACCAGTTACACGCTTAGCAAGAATGGCTTTTGCAACACCATGAATGACAAAGTCTGCAGCTTCAGCCCAACCTAAATGACGTAACATCATTTCTGCTGAAAGAATAATGGAGCTTGGGTTGGCAAGGTCTTTACCCGCTATTTTAGGCGCTGTGCCGTGAGTGGCTTCAAACATCGCAATGGTATCACTTAAGTTAGCGCCTGGCGCAATACCAATACCACCTACTTGCGCGGCGAGGGCGTCACTCATGTAATCGCCATTTAAATTAAGTGTTGCAACGACGTCATAGTCCTGAGGATGTAATAATATTTCTTGTAAAAAAGCGTCAGCAATACAATCTTTAATAACTATGCCATTGGGTAGTTTGCACCATAGGCCACCATCAATTTCAACCGCGCCGAACTCTTGTTTAGCGACTTCATAACCCCAGTCTCTAAAGCCACCTTCAGTAAATTTCATGATATTGCCTTTATGAGCAATAGTGACGGATTTTCGATTGTTATCAATAGCGTATTGAATGGCTTTGCGAACTAAGCGTTTACTGCCATCTATTGAAACTGGTTTAATACCAATGGCTGAAGATTCTGGAAAGCGAATTTTTTTTCGCATGCCCATATCGCTTAGAAATTTAATGACTTTTTCCACTTCATCAGTACCTGCGGCCCATTCGATTCCGGCATAAATATCTTCGGTATTTTCGCGGAAAATAACCATGTCAGTTTTTTCCGGATGCTTCACAGGACTGGGTACGCCAGTAAAATATTGTACGGGGCGTAAGCACACATACAAATCAAGCTCTTGGCGAAGTGAAACGTTTAATGATCTTATCCCTCCACCCACCGGGGTTGTGAGTGGACCTTTGATTGAAACAACATAGTCACGAACCGCATGCATTGTTTCTGCTGGTAACCAGTCATTAGCACCGTAGACTTTTGTGGCTTTTTCGCCAGCGTAAACTTCCATCCATGAGATTTTTCGAGTGCTACCATAGGCCTTATTCACAGCGGCATCCACAACTTTAATCATAGGTGGCGTAATATCTGCCCCTATGCCATCACCCTCAATAAATGGGATAATAGGTTGATCAGGCACGTTGAGTGAGTTGTCTGCGTTAACTGTGATTTTTGTGCCTGTTGCTGGGACGATAATTTTTCCAGTAACATTGTTTTTTGTAGCCATTTAATTTCCCTAACGTGATGTTTTTAATAGTTTAAGCTTAATTAATGATTATTTTATTCAATAAACCCTTTAACGTAGTATGCCAGTTTAGTGCGCATGAAAAGCACACTACGTTAAAAGACTTTATTCAAACACCAAACGTATATGCGGCAGGTCGATTGGATACAGATAGCGAAGGTTTACTTATTTTAACCGATGACGGTCTATTGCAACACCGTTTAAGTGACCCAAAATACAAAGAATTTAAAACATACTGGGTACAGGTTGAAGGGATTCCTACTGAGGAAGATTTAGCGCCACTCAAATCAGGTGTAGATTTATCGGATTTCATAGCAAAACCTGCTCAAGTAAGCTTGATGGCTGAACCAAAGGGGTTGTGGCTTAGAAATCCGCCAATACGCGAACGCAAAGCGATACCAACCAGTTGGTTGGAGATTAAAATTTGTGAGGGTAAAAATCGGCAAGTAAGGCGCATGACTGCAAAAATAGGTTTTCCAACATTAAGGTTAATTCGCTATGCGATTGGTCAATATACGATAGATGGTATTGAAATTGGACAATACAAGGTGGTTTAAAAATGAATCAAGGCAATAACGAAATGGGTAAGAAGCCTGTCGTTGTCTTTAAAAATATTGCACATGAGGGTCCTGGTTATTTGGGCGATTTTCTGACATTACAAGGGATACCTTGGCAAATTATCAATACTCATGAAATTGAATCTTTGCCTAAATCAATACTTGGGTACAGTGGCGTGGTGTTAATGGGTGGGCCGATGAGCGCGAATGATGATTTGCCTTGGATTATGCCCTTGTTGGAATTGATTCGTCAGGCAAATGCTGCGGACATTCCTTTACTTGGGCATTGTTTGGGTGGGCAACTTATCAGCAAAGCGCTGGGCGGCGTTGTGACCAAAAATACAGTTAAAGAAATTGGCTGGGGCGAAGTCACGGTGAGTCAAAATGAGGCGGCAAAACATTGGTTTGGTGAAATTGAAAGTTTTAACAGTTTCCACTGGCATGGCGAAACTTTTAGCCTGCCTCAAGGCGCAATACATTTGCTAGCAAGCCCACACTGCTATTACCAAGCTTATTCATTAGGAAAGCATTTGGCATTGCAAACGCATGTTGAAGTCACTACGGAAATGGTGCAGAGTTGGTGTGAGTATGGCATAACAGAATTGGCTGAATCCGCTACAAGTCCAGCCGTGCAGCAGGCTAATGATATGCAACAAAATCTGCCTTTACATTGTTTTTTTCTCAATAAAGTAGCAAAACAGGTTTATGGACAGTGGATTAAGGGGCTGATGTATTGATAGGGTCGTCAGTATGTTAAAATTAACCAAATTAATTAGAGAAAAGACATTATGTCTGGTAACACAATCGGCACACTTTTTACCTTTACTTCTTTTGGCGAATCACATGGCGCAGCGATAGGTGGTGTTGTAGATGGTTGTCCACCAGGCTTGGCTTTGTGTGCCGAAGATTTGCAGGTGGATTTAGATAGACGTAAGCCTGGGACGTCACGCCATGTCACGCAACGCCAAGAGGCGGATGCAGTTGAGATTCTCTCAGGCGTATTTGAAGGTAAGACTACGGGAGCACCTATTGGGTTGTTGATTCGTAATACAGATCAACGTAGTCACGATTACAGCAAAATAATGGACACTTTCCGTCCAGGTCATGCAGATTATACTTACACACAAAAATACGGTATACGCGATTATCGGGGCGGTGGACGCTCCAGTGCGCGTGAAACTGCAGTGCGTGTGGCTGCAGGCGCTATTGCTAAAAAGTGGCTTAAAGAACGATTTGGTATTACTGTGCGTGGGTATATGAGCCAAATGGGTGAGATTGAAATCCCATTTATCAGTTGGGATGCGCTGAATCATCAGGATAATGATTTTTTCTCTCCCAATATTGAAGTATTGCCACAGCTAGCCAGCTATTTAGATGATGTGCGTGCAGCGCGTGATTCTATTGGTGCGCGTATTACAGTGGTCGCTGAAGGCGTTCCTGTTGGTTGGGGTGAGCCTGTATTTGATCGGCTAGACGCTGAAATTGCCTATGCGATGATGAGCATTAATGCGGTAAAAGGCGTAGAAATTGGCGCTGGCTTTGCTGCCATTGCGCAGCGAGGTAGTGTACACTCTGATGAGATGACGCCAAAAGGATTTGTGACAAATCATGCTGGTGGTATTTTGGGTGGGATTTCTACAGGACAAGAAATACGCGTCAATGTGGCATTGAAGCCCACTTCTAGCATTCCGCAAGAGCGTCGTTCGATTGATAAAAATGGCCAAGCAGTTACCATGCAAACTACTGGCCGTCACGATCCCTGTGTAGGTGTGCGGGCGACGCCGATTTCTGAAGCGATGTTGGCGTTGGTGTTGATGGACCATGCACTACGCCATCGCGGGCAAAATGCGGATGTAGTGACTTCAACACCAAAAATTATTTAAGTTAACTTTTTATTAGATTAGGAAACATTATGAATATTGAACATCACGATTTGGCACACGAATTTCCAGAGCATCGTCAAAAAATACACAGCTTAAAAATTGATAATGCCCATTTTTCTAAGCTGTTTGAGGCGTATCATGCGATTACAAAAGATGTTGAGCGATTAGAGGGTGAGGGTGTTCCTGTCTCAGATGCAGCGCTGGCTGTACTGAAAAAAGAACGTGCCTTATTGAAAGATCAACTTTATGCGATGATCATAGCGTAGATGTTGTTTATTAAAAAGTCGGCAATTGCCGACTTTTTTATCGCCTAATCTATCCAGCTCATATGCATTCTCACCTTCATTCTCGACTTTCACGCTTTTACTTTATTTATTATTTCTTTGTTGGCGCATTTGTGCCTTACTGGGGTTTATATTTAAAGGCTGAGCAATTTAGTCCGGCAGATATTGGCATCTTGATGTCATTGTTTCAAATTAGTCGAATTTTTGCGCCCAACTTTTGGGGTTGGTTGGCTGATCATACGGGGAAACGTGCGCAGTGGATAAAGCTCACTGCTTTTTTAGGCTTATGTGGTTTTACCGCTGTGTTTTGGGCGCATGGTTTTTACTGGTTATTTTTTGTAATGGCCGCATTAAGCTTATTCACCAGTTCAACCTTGCCATTAGCAGAATCCCTCACCTTAGCTCACTTAGCTACGACTAATGGTCACTATAGCAGTATTCGCATGTGGGGTTCATTAGGGTTTATTGTCGCAGCGGTGGTGCTGGGCTTTTTAATTGATTTTGCTGGTATTAAAAGTTTACTGTGGTTTTTGCTGATGGTGCAAATGACTTTATTTATACTTTCATACACTTTGCCAGACCCAAAAGTAGTAGCGCATGAGCATGATCACTATTCAATTTGGCAGGTGATTAAACAGCCCAATGTGATTGCATTGCTGATAGGTTGCGCACTTATGGTGACCGCACACGGCGTACTTTACAATTTTTACTCAATCTATTTGAGCGATCATGGCTACAGTAAAGGCATGATAGGGTTGCTTTGGGCAGTAGGTGTGATTTGCGAAATTGGCATTTTTATATTGATGCCAAAAATTATGGCACGATATACCTTAAAAACTATTTTACTAGTGAGTTTGGTGCTAGCTGTTCTTAGGTTTGGCATGATAGGACTGGCTGTTGACAGTGTTGTAGTATTAATTCTCGCCCAAACTTTACATGCGGCCACTTTTGGCAGTTTTCATGCGGCTTCCATTGAAGTGATTACGCAGTTTTTTAATGGACGTCATCAAGCAAAAGGTCAGGCGATATATAACAGTGTAGCCTATGGCATAGGAGGCACCATAGGTGGCGTTTCAGGGGGCTATGCCTTGCAGTATTTGGGTGGCCAGCAAACATTTATGCTGGCAGCAATTTTTCCGTTATTGGGTTTGTTGGTGATAGGGTTTGGCTTAAAACTGACAAGGCGCCAACAAGATGTAAAAGGAATGTTCGGATAACGATCTTTAATGTTTACGTTTATCGTTCTCAATGAGTGCGTAAGCAGAATGATTGTGAATAGATTCAAAATTCTCGCTTTCAACGGTGTAGGCAATAATTCGTGTTTCGGCATTTAATTGAGCCGCTACGTCACGCACCATATCTTCAACAAATTTTGGATTATCGTAAGCGCGTTCAGTGACAAATTTTTCATCTGGGCGTTTTAATAAGCCATAGAGCTCGCATGATGCTTGTTTTTCAACAAGGTCAATAATATCTTCTATCCAGATAAAGTCGTTAATCAGCGCAGTTACTGTGACGTGTGAGCGTTGATTGTGCGCACCATAATCGGATATTTTTTTACTGCATGGGCATAGGCTAGTGACTGGTACCAATACTTTTACGGTGATATCTATTTTACCGTGACTAATTGCCCCAATAAAAGTAACTTCATAATCGAGTAAGCTTTTAACCCCAGAAACCGGCGCAGCTTTATTCACAAAATAGGGGAAAGCCATTTCTACGTGCCCAGACTCAGCTTCTAGGCGTTTAAGCATCTCGCGCAAAATGGTTTCAAATGATTCAATTGAAATGGCGTGTTCGTTCATGTTGAGAATTTCAACAAAACGTGACATATGGGTACCTTTAAATTGCTGAGGCAAATGCACATACATATTAAACATAGCCACTGTATGTTGCTCACCGCCTGATTTATCTTTGACGATGACTGGGTGGCGAATCGCTTTGATGCCGACCTTATCTATAGCAATGTGGCGCGTATCTACTGTATTTTGTACGTCTTCAATGGTGCTTGCTGGTCTCACTTGAGTCATTGTATTTCCTGATGAGCGATTACTTGATAATACTTGAGTATAACACTAGGTTATTAGCTTCGCAATTGTGCTGGCGATTCCTTTAGCATCTAGACCGCATTCTGCCAACATAGTTTCATGGTCACCATGTTCAATAAATTGATCTGGCAAGCCTAGACATAGCGTTTTAATCTGGCAACTATTTTTATTTTGTATGGCTTGCAAGGTTTCTAATACTGCTGAGCCTGCACCACCCATGAGGCTATTTTCCTCTACCGTTACGATTAATGTGTGGTCATGGGCTAATTTTTCAATAATAGATTGATCTATTGGCTTGACGAAGCGCATATTAACAATCGTGGCATCAAGTTCTTCACCCGCTTTTAGACTTGCACTGAGCATGCTACCAAAGCTTAGAATTGCGATTTTCTCTTTGGTGTTTGTTTTAGTTGAATGGCGTCTAATCTCAGACGTGCCAATGGGGATTGCCTGCATTTTTTTCTCAATTGCAACGCCGGTTCCGCCACCTCGTGGGTAACGCACGGCACTCACACCGTTATACCGAAAGCCGGTATAGAGCATTTGCCTACATTCATTTTCGTCGCTAGGCGCCATGATAACGATGTTAGGGATACATCTTAAAAAGCTTAAATCAAAGCTACCTGCATGAGTTGGACCATCAGCACCGACTAACCCAGCACGATCTATTGCCAATAAAATGGGCAGATTTTGCAATGCAATATCATGTATCAACTGGTCGTAAGCGCGCTGTAAAAATGTGCTGTAAATGGCTACTACTGGCTTTAATCCATCGCAGGCCATGCCTGCAGCAAAGGTGAGTGCATGTTGTTCGGCAATGCCTACATCAAAATATCGTTCTGGGTATTTTGTAGCAAAAGCGTTTAGGCTAGAGCCATCACACATGGCAGGGGTGATGCCAACCAAGTGTTCATCCTGATCAGCCATATCTACCAGCCAATCTCCAAATACTTGTGTATAAGTTTTTTTAGATGAGTTAGCAATGACGTCACCGTTGTATGGATCAAACTTTCCTATGCCATGGAATTTATTAGGATTATCTTCTGCTGGTAGAAATCCTTTGCCTTTTTGCGTCACAATGTGCAAAAACTGAGGCCCTTTTAATTTTTTAATGTTCTCAAGGGTGTCAATTAAGGTGTCGATATTATGCCCATCAATTGGCCCTATATAATTAAAACCAAATTCTTCAAATAGCGTACCAGGGAGTACCATGCCTTTTACATGTTCTTCAGCGCGCTTGGCAAATTCCATCATATGTGGCATGGTAGACAGCACTTTTTTGCCAGAGGATCTCACCGTATTATAAAAACGGCTTGAGAGTAATTTTGTCAGATAATTATTAAGCGCACCGACATTATTGGAGATGCTCATGTCATTGTCGTTAAGTATTACTAGTAAATTGGCGTCCATGCTGCCCGCATTATTTAAGCCCTCAAATGCCATCCCTGCAGTCATTGCACCGTCGCCAATAATTGCTATGGCGCGTCTTTCAATGCCAGCTTTTTTCGCTGCAACAGCCATTCCTAGTGCAGCAGAGATAGAAGTGCTGGAGTGGCCTGTGCCAAAAGTATCATATTCACTTTCAGAGCGGCGAGGAAAGCCTGCTATGCCTTTGGGTTTGCGTAAAGATTGCATCGCTTCACGTCTACCGGTCAATATTTTATGTGGGTAAGTTTGATGGCCTACATCCCAAACTAGGCGGTCGTCAGGCGTATTAAATACATAATGCAGTGCAATAGTAAGTTCAACCACACCCAAGTTAGAGGCTAAATGCCCGCCAGTTTTAGCAACGCTATCGATTAAAAAAACGCGCAACTCTTCGGCAAGCGCTAAAAGTTGTTTACGCTCTAGCTGTCTTAGTTGCAGTGGCGTATCTATCGAGTTGAGTAATGAAGTCACAAATTAGGGTGCCAAAAATTGATTAATAAAATGGGTTGTCATGGCCAAAGGGGTATTAAAAACTACGCTGCATAATAAAGTCCGCCAATTGTTTTAAACGATGAGCGTTAGTGCCAAAAGGGCTCAGTGCTATAATCGCATTAGTATATAAATGCTGAGCATGCTGCTTGGCTACGTCTAAGCCTAAAATAGTCACGTAGGTGGGTTTGTTGCTGTTTGCATCTTTGCCTGCGGTTTTGCCTAAAGTGCTGGTATCTGCTTCAACATCTAAAATATCATCCACCACTTGAAATGCAAGGCCAATATTTGCGGCAAAAGTACGTGCTGCGGTTATTTTCAGTTCTGAGCCACTTGCTGCGCCAAGTAACACAGAGGCTTGGATAAGTGCGCCGGTTTTAAGATGATGCATAGACTCAAGCTCTGCTTGCGTCAGTGGTTTTCCAATAGAGGCTAAGTCAATGGCCTGTCCACCCGCCATGCCAATTGAGCCTGAAGCTTGGGCTAAAATATGGAGCATGTGCATTTGTTGACTTGCATTATCGACTTGCAGTGGTTTAGATAATATTTCAAAGGCTAAGCTTTGCAGAGCATCTCCGACTAGTAATGCGGTAGCGTCATCATATTGTTTATGACAGCTTGGTTTACCGCGACGTAAATCATCGTCATCCATGCATGGCATGTCATCATGTACTAAAGAGTAGGCATGTATGAGTTCGACTGCACAAGCGGCAGCATCGGCCATAGCAATGTCGGTTTCACATAATTCAGCGGCCGCATAACAAAGTAGTGCGCGCACGCGCTTGCCACCGCCAAGTGTACTGTAGCGCATCGCGCTATGTAATTTTTTAGGGGATAAATCGGCAGAAGGCAATGTGCGATTAAGCATGTGTTCGATGCGCAATTGCTTATCTAGCACCCAGTCAGAAAAATCCTGCTCAGCTGTATCAGCTATCAACAAGCTATTCATTATTGGTCGTCTTGAGGTTTAAACTGTAGTAACTGATTACGTTCATTCAAAATTTGCACTTGTTGTTCTACGTCTGCGAGTGATTTTTGGCAATACTGTAGTAGTGTATTGCCGCGCTGATAGGCTGCTAGTGAAGCTTCTAAATGCATTTGGCCTGACTCCATCTGTGCGACTATGCTTTCTAATTCTACGAAAGCATGTTCGAAATCTTCGGGTTGTTCAATGGCAGATGTCGTTATAGTTTTGGCTTTAGGCATAGTCATAGCAATAATTGAGATGGTATCAATATACTATTCTACCAAATCCTATAGCAAAACCTGCTTTAAAAATGCGTGAATATCGTTAATCTCTTCCACGCAAACAGAATGCGCCATGTTGTACTCATGCCAATTCACCGCATAATGATTGTTTTGTAATGTGTTGAGTGAAAGTTTGCACATATCTAAGCTAATCACGTCATCATAAATACCATGTCCCATGAAGATGGGAATGCCTGCGTTAGCAGGATGCGCTTCAGTGGTGAGCTTGGTTTTAAGTGGCAGGTAAGTGGATAACGCCAAAATCCCCCCCAGTTTTTCTGGATATCTTATTGCGGTATGTAGCGCAATTGCGCCACCTTGCGAAAAGCCAGCGAGTACTATGCGCTCACAGCTAACACCTCGATTTATTTCATTTTGCATGAGTGAATTAATATATTTTTGACTGGTGTTGATGCCATTTTCATCTTCTTGGCTATTACCGGTAAGGCCATATAAATCATACCAAGCAGGCATAATATAGCCACTATTGCGAGTGACTGCCATCTCTGGCGCATGCGGCAAAATAAATCTCACATTGGGTAAGTTAAGTTTTTCTACAATAGGCTCAAAATCATAACCATCTGCACCTAATCCATGTAGCCATATAACACTCGAGTTTATTTGTGTGCTGCTATTGCTTGATAATTCTAAAGGCGGTTTGTAGTTCATGGTTGTAATCATCAAAAGGTGGAGAAATGAGTGTAGTGCCGCTAAGCTGTGACATTGCTATTAAAAAAATAGGATATGCGATATGCTGTTAAAAAGTAATGAAATCATAGCATTGTATTAAAGTTAAACCAAAAAGACATCATAATATCAATCACTTTAGTATTTAAAAAACACGGATGAAAATCTTAACACTTTTATCACGACATGCTGTGCGATTCACGTTTAGTAGCGCTGTTATTTTTGTATTGCTACTTCATTCAATTGGCATATTCAATCTGACTGCAATTAGTCGGCTTGAAAATTTCACTTATGATATACGTCTTAATATGCTCATGCCCGGCAAGGTTGATGAGCGTATTGTAATCATTGATATTGATGAAAAAAGTCTTCAGGAACAAGGTCGATGGCCTTGGAGTCGCAACAAATTAGCTGATTTGGTAAATCAGCTATTTGATGTCTATCATGTGAATGTTTTAGGTGTAGATGTGGTGTTTGCTGAAAAAGATGAAAGTTCAGGTCTTAAGAGATTAGAAGAAATAAAAGCTAAATATCTACCTAGCGACCAAGAGTTTGGTCAAGCCATCGAAACGTTAAGGCCGAGCCTAGATTACGATCAAGTATTTGCCAATAGTTTAAAAAGACACAATGTCGTATTAGGGTACTTTTTTTTACGTGGTAAAGAGACTAGGGTAAGCGGACATTTGCCAAAAGCCTCATTTGTAGAAGGGGAGGTAAATAATGACAACAGTCAGCTTATCGAGGCAACAGGCTATGGCGCAAATTTAGAGATTTTACAAAACAACACGAATAGTGCCGGCCACTTTAACTCTGACCCAGATGAAGATGGCATTTCACGTAAAGTGCCGATGTTAATTAAATACAATGGCAAGATGTATGAGGCCTTTTCTTTAGCAGTAGCGCGTGCAGTATTGGATGGAGATGTTAATCGACTTAAAAGTAGCCCTGTCGTTAAAATTCAAGCTGGCCCAGTTGCCGATTTAAGCACGGGTGAACAATACGCAGATTTAGAATGGCTGAAACTGGGCAATCATAATATCCCTGTAAATGAGGAAATGGCGGCACTGATTCCATATCGTGGTCCACAAGGAAGCTTCCATTATGTGTCTGCAACTGACGTGCTCACGCATAAAGTTAGCCCTGCGAAGTTGAAAAATAAAATTGTCTTGCTTGGTACAACCGCGGCAGGGTTAATGGATTTACGTGCAACGCCCATGCAGAGTATTTATGCAGGGGTAGAGGTTCATGCCAATATGATTGCAGGAATATTGGATAATAACATCAAGGAAAATCCATCTTACACACAAGGTGCAGAGTTTTTGTTGCTGTTGTTAGTGGGCTTATTTTTAGCATTAATGCTACCCACATTAAGCCCGCTATCGGCAATCATGGCAACTTTGCTGACCATTATGGTTATTCTAACGTTTAATTTATTGGCTTGGGAATATGGCAACTTAGTGTTGCCGTTAGCTTCCTTGTTGGTCATGATTATGTCGATTTATTTTATCAATATGTCGTATGGTTTTTTTATTGAATCTCGCAATAAACGCCTACTTGCAGGACTGTTTGGACAATATGTGCCACCAGAGCTTGTTAATGAAATGGCTGAAAACCTAGACTCATATAGTTTGGAAGGTGAAAGTAGAGAGATGACCGTACTATTTTCTGATGTTCGTGGGTTTACTACTATTTCAGAAGGCTTAGATCCTAAGCAATTAACGCATTTAATGAATGATTTTTTAACACCGATGACCCATGTAATTCATCATAATCGGGGCACAATTGATAAGTATATGGGGGATGCAATTATGGCGTTCTGGGGCGCGCCATTACATGATAATAATCATGCAAAACATGCAATTCAAGCAGCATTTGGCATGATAGTCGCGTTAGAGAAGTTGCAGCAAGAGTTTGTTGCTAAAGGGTTTCCACCCATTAGTATTGGGATAGGGCTAAATACGGGTGAAATGATTGTAGGTAATATGGGCTCAAAATTTCGTATGGCCTATACCGTGATGGGTGATGCGGTCAATTTAGGTTCGCGACTTGAAAGTTTGACTAAAAATTATGGGGTATACATTATCGTCAGTGAATATACCAAGGCCCAGGTGCCAGAGTATATTTATCGCGAGCTAGATATTGTACGTGTGAAAGGTAAAGATAAGCCAGTCGCTATATTTGAGCCTATTAGTATAGGTGACTTAATTGATCAAGCAACCAAGAATAACCTAGCGCGTTACATTGAAGCGCTAAGACTTTATCGTAGCCAAAGTTGGGATTTGGCTGAGGTTGAATTTCTTCAGTTACAAAAATTAGAACCAGAGCGTTATGTGTACGCAATGTATCTAGAAAGAATCGGATTTTTTAGGAAAACACCGCCCGGTGATCATTGGGATGGTGTTTTTAATTTTGATACAAAGTGATAACCTTATAAAAATTAATAGAAGTAGTACATCCATGGCTAATCAATCAATAATTAACAGCTATAATAAATCATGCAAATAAAAGTACTTGGCTGTAGTGGTGGCATAGGTGATGAGTTGCGTACTACCTCGATGCTGGTAGATGGCGATATATTGATTGATGCGGGTACGGGCGTGGGTGACTTATCAATGGGCGAGTTGTTAACCATTGATCATATTTTTATTACCCATTCACATTTAGATCACATTGCTTTCATTCCATTTTTATTGGATACCGTTATGGGCTTTCGTGACAAGCCTGTCACAGTGCATGCCAGCGCCGAGACTATAGCAACCCTGCGGACTCATATTTTTAATTGGAAGGTATGGCCAGACTTTAATGTGATTCCCGATGAGGCGCATGCGCTATTACGTTACAAAGAATTAACATTGGGTGAAACACTCCATTTAGGCGGTCGAAAAATAACGGCATTACCGGCTAATCATGTGGTTCCTGCTATGGGATATCATCTAGATAGCGGTGAAACGAGTTTGGTTTTTACGGGTGATACGACTACTTGTGATGCGCTGTGGCGTGAGGTGAATAAGATTACAAATCTTAAATATCTTATTATTGAGACAGCATTTAGTAATGATGAGATTGAACTTGCCAAATTATCTAAGCACCTTTGCCCATCGCTGTTGGTGAAAGAACTCAGTAAGCTGGCGATGGAAAATATCAAGCAGTCTGTCGAGGTTTATATTACACATCTTAAGCCGGGTGAAGGTGAAAGTATTATGCAAGAAATTGCCGAAACTCATATGACGATGCCTATACAGGCACTGAGAAAGCATCAAATTTTTAAACTCTAAAATTTGAATTCAATGAAAAACAGCGCTATAGATGCTTAAATCCATAGCGCTGTTGAATGTTAATTATTTCAAAAAATACTTATTTTGCAATATCAACTTTTGCTTTAGTACGTAATTCAGCCATCATTTTTTCCAAATCACGTTGTTGCAGATTTTTTTGTAGGCCATCTTTTACTTTTTCATAAGCAAGTGGCTGTGCAGTGCGCGTGTCGATGAGTTTAATGACATGCCAGCCGAACTGTGTTTGGACTGGGCTCGTAGAAATTGCTCCTTTTTGAAGGTTAACAGCTACGTCACTAAATGGTTTTACCATCGATGCTGGTGAGAACCAGCCTAAATCGCCGCCTTTATCTTTCGATCCTGGGTCCATTGATTTTTCTTTAGCAATTTTTGCAAAATCGCCACCTTTGCCAAGTTGAGCAATGATGTCTTTTGCTTCAGCTTCAGTTTTTACCAAAATATGGCGCGCGCTGTACTCTTTGTCACCATAGGCTTTTTTGTACTCTTCATAAGCGGCTTTAGTCTCAGCATCTGACACGGGATTTTTCTTCACAAAGTCTTGTAAGAATGTTGAAGTGAGGAGTTCGCGACGTGAAAGTTCTTCGCGAGCAATATAGTCGGCTTGTTTATCAAGGCCTAGTTTTTGTGCTTCTTGATACACTAATTCTGAGTCTATAAGTTTGTTCGTAATGGCTTGTTTGACTTGCACATCTACTTTTTGACCGCGAGCGGCAGCATCTTTAGCGATGTAATCGTAAACAGATTGTTTAATTGCTTTGCCGTTTACTGTGGCTAGTGCATCTGATGCAAATGCAGCTGGTGTCAAAGATAACATAGCTACGGCGATTAAAGTTTGGGTAAATTTCATGCAAAGTTCCTCATAGTAGTTGATAGGAGATCATTTAAAGTTTAAGGGGCAGGCTGTTTATCGTTCATCCGGGGCAAGCGCATGAATGCTTAATGCATGAATTTTGCTAGGAATAAGGTCAGCCAGTATTTGATAGATAAGTCGATGCCGCATTATCTGCGATTTTCCACAAAAATGCGAGCTTGTCATGGTGAGCTTAAAGTGGCCACCACCTTTATTGCCTGCGTGACCAGCATGCATAGCACTTTCATCATCGATATTCATGGTACTGGGCGCAAGCGATTGCAAGCGCATCGTGATTTCTTCAATTAAGGTCATGATGAATAGGCTCGGTGAGGGGCTAAAATTTAATTGGGCAAGGTTTTTCTAAATGGTTTTACACTGACATGTTGATAGACCTTAGCGCTCACGAATGGGTCGTTGTTCGCCCAGTCAGTGGCTTCCGCTAGGTTAGTAAACTCAGCGACAATTAAACTACCAGTAAATCCAGCGGGCCCTGGGTCAGCAGTGTCGATTGCCGGGAAAGGCCCAGCAAGCAATAAGCGCCCAGCATCTTGTAGCGCATGTAAGCGTTTAAGATGTTCAGGTCTGGCGGCTAAGCGTTTTTCTAAACTATTGGGCGCATCTTCCGCCATGATTGCATACCACATTATTTATGCTCGCTTTTGTCTTCAGCGGGTTCTATCAGATAGTTTTTTAAGGCAACAGTTTGCCCCATGATAAAGATAAACATGATGAGTGTTACACCAAATAATTTGAAATTAACCCAAGTATTTTCGTCATAGTTAAAGGCAACATATAAATTAAGTATGCCTAATAGCACTAAAAAAACCACCCAAACAAAATTAAGTTTTGTCCAAATGGCTACGGGCGCATCTATCATTTTCGCCATCATTTGTTGGATATAGTTTTTCTTAAAGAACAAGTTGGAAGTCAATAGCACTAGGGCGAGCACCCAATATAAGACGGTGGGTTTCCACATAATGTAGGTTTTATCATGCAGAATTAAGGTCACGCCACCGAGTATGCTGATAATGACGCCACTCACAATGAGCATTTTTTCTACTTTACCATGACGAATTTTACTGTAGATAATTTGCGCAATAGTGGCGATGATAGCGACAGCCGTGGCAGTAAAAATCCCAAAAAACTTGAACGCGATAAAAAATAAAATAACTGGAAACAGGTCGAACAAAAACTTATTCATGGTTTGGGGGTGGTCGCTTTCAAGGCTGGTGCTGCGTTCAAAAAAAATCAATGATTAACAATGCTTTAGCGTAAGACGTTATTTTGCTATGATTGATGTTGTGTCGCAAGACGTATTTTTCAAGTCTAATTAATTTTAATGTCCATTAAGTATTCATTTCATGTCTCTCATCTTTGATTTACATTCGCACTCTAATATATCTGATGGCCTATTAAGCCCGGCTGAATTAGTAGCGCATGCCGCCACGCACGGGGTAGACGTGCTGGCACTGACTGATCATGATGATGTCAGTGGCTTAGCGTTGGCAAGAGTTGCTGCAACTGAACACAATATACAATTGGTCAATGGTGTTGAAATTTCAGTCACTTGGAAAAAGCGCACATTACATATTGTCGGCTTAAATATTGATCCAGAACACTTGGCCTTAAAAACAGCGTTGGCTAAAGTACGCATTGCTCGTGATTTGCGCGCCCAGAAAATGGGGGAGGGTCTAGCTAAAGCCGGTATTTTAAATGCTTATGAAGGAGCAAAATCGATTGCCAAGCAAAGCATTATTACCCGTATTCATTTTGCGCGGTTTTTAGTCGAAAATGGCCATGCTAAAGATACCAAAACGGTATTTAAAAAATATTTAGTCAGAGGTAAGCCCGGTTTTGTTGATCATCAATGGATGGACCTAGAGCAAGCGGTCAAGCTTATTGCGCAAAGTGGAGGCAGTGCGGTGATTGCGCACCCTGGACGTTATGATTTGGGCTCGGTGAATATGTTAGAGCTCTTGCATGAGTTTAGAAGTTACGGTGGGGTTGCGATTGAGGTGGTAACGGGTAGTCATACGCCACCGCAATATCAGCAGTTTGCCAAGCTAGCGCATCAATTTAGTCTGAAGTCTTCGCAAGGTTCAGATTATCATGGTAAAGGCATTAGTTTTATGGAAATGGGTCGCTTGGCTGACTTGCCAAGCAATTGCGTGCCAGTATGGCAAGATTGGCCTCAGTTTCAATCGACTAGCATCAGTGCGCTCAGTTAAATGTGGCAAAGACGGTTAAGGCAAGTTTGTTAAAATAATCAATAAGATTTGGCATGTCACAATTTTTCAATATTAACTTAGATAATCCTCAAGCGCGTCTTATAGGGCTCACAGCAGATATTTTGCGTAGCGGTGGCGTGATTGCTTATCCGACTGATTCTGGTTATGCCTTGGGTTGCATGATAGGCCATAGTGATGCGCAAGCACGCATAAGGCAAATTCGTGGTGTAGATGAGCAACATTTGTTTACGCTGGTTTGTCGTAATCTCAGTGAGTTGGGTAATTATGCGATTGTGAGCAATAGCCAATTTCGACTACTTAAAGCAAACACCCCCGGTGCATATACCTTTATTTTAAATGCTACGCGTGAAGTGCCGCGAAAATTGCAACATCCTAAGCGCAATACCGTGGGGTTGCGAGTGCCACAACATGCGGTAGTGCTAGCGATACTAGAAGCCATTGATGCGCCCTTATTAAGCATGACGCTGTATGTGCCAGATGAAGATGCCGTGCTGAGTGAGGCATGGGAAATTCGTGACAAGCTAGAGCATAAGGTAGATTTAGTCATTGATGCAGGGCATTGTGTCGCTGGTGCAACCTCTGTCATTAATTTAACCGAAGATGCCCCCGTTTTAATGCGTGCAGGCTTGGGCGATTTGACACCATTTGGGTTAAGCTAGTCCCAATTTATTGATTAACAAAGAGAAATAATGGAACTATCCCTGATACAAAAAATTATCATTTATGCACCGCCGGTAATATTAGCGATTACGGTACATGAGGCAGCGCATGGTTATGCGGCTAAACACTTTGGCGATATGACGGCATTTAATGCAGGCCGCATTACGTTAAACCCCATCAAACATATTGATTTGTTCGGGACTATTTTATTGCCGGCCATGACCATATTGCTGGGTGGGATTTTATTTGGCTGGGCCAAGCCTGTGCCGGTCAATTTTAGTCGTTTACATCACCCTAAAAAAGACATGTTATGGGTGGCCGCTGCAGGCCCCGCTTCTAATTTTGTCATGGCTATTTTTTGGGCGTTCGCTATTAAATTTTCGATGGATGCGCCAGAATTCATTGCTTTTCCACTGGTCTTGATGGCTAAGGCCGGGGTGGGGATTAATATTGTGTTGATGGTGTTGAACCTGTTGCCCTTACCACCCTTAGATGGCGGACGTATTGCTGTGAGTTTATTGCCTATGCATTTGGCTAGGCCCTTTGCGCAAATAGAGCGTTATGGCTTTATTATTTTAATGGCTCTATTGTTTACTGGGGTGCTGAGTAAAATTTTGGACCCGCTTATTAATCTAGTCTATGGCTTAATAAATAGCTTAATTTGACAAGCTTGTTTGTATAATAACAACCTACTAAATCTAAGGTTTTTCATCACATGGCAATTGAACGGGTTTTATCAGGCATGCGTCCTACAGGTAATTTGCATTTAGGGCATTACAACGGCGTACTTAAAAACTGGCTTAAGTTGCAACATGAGCATGAATGCTTGTTCTTTGTGGCTGACTGGCATGCACTGACTACGCATTACGACACCCCGGAAATTATTGAAGAAAGTGTTTGGGAAATGGTCATCGATTGGCTAGCCGCAGGGGTGGATCCAGCTAACGCCACTATTTTCATTCAATCTCGCGTGCCAGAACATGCTGAATTACATACCTTGCTGTCTATGATTACGCCACTGAGCTGGCTAGAGCGCGTGCCCACTTACAAAGACCAACAAGAGAAATTGAGCAGTAAAGATTTGTCTACTTATGGCTTCTTGGGTTATCCGTTGCTACAAAGTGCCGATATTTTGATTTACAAAGCCACTCAAGTGCCAGTAGGCGAAGACCAAATCCCACACATTGAATTTACCCGTGAAATTGCACGTCGGTTTAACCATATTTATGGCAAAGAAAAAGGTTTTGAAGAAAAAGCTGAAGCCGCTATTAAAAAGCTTGGTAGTAAGCGTGCGGCCTTGTATGAAGAAATGCGTATTGCCTATCAACAAAGCGGTGATGATGAAGCCTTAGACGCGGCGCGAGCGATGATAGAAGAGCAGCAGGGTATGAGTATGGGCGATAAAGAGCGCTTGCTTGGCTACCTAGAAGGTGGCGGCAAAATGATCTTGTTAGAGCCAGACTACAAGCTGACGCCAGCGTCGAAAATGCCAGGTTTAGATGGTCAGAAAATGTCTAAATCTTACAATAACACCATCTCTATGCGTGAAGATGTGGATGCTGTGGCAAAAAAAATCAAAACCATGCCAACCGACCCAGCGCGTGTGCGTCGCACTGACCCAGGTGACCCAGCTAAATGCCCCGTATGGCAATTGCACCAAATTTATTCTAACCAAGCGACTCAAGAATGGGCGCAAATAGGCTGTAAGAGCGCAAGTATTGGTTGTATTGAATGTAAGGGCCCGGTGATTGAAGGGGTGTTAGCGGAGCTAAAACCGATTCAAGAACGTGCTGCGCAGTATGCAGAAGATCCGACTTTAGTAAAGAATATCGTCGCAGAAGGGTGTGAAAAAGCCCGTAAGCTTGCGCGTGAAACCATGCGCGATGTGCGTGATGCCATGGGTCTGAATTACAGTTAGTCACTACATTCGAATGACATTGTGATTGAAACGCCACTTAATGCAAAAATAAAAGGGGAAGCTTTTACCGAGCTGCCACAAGACCTTTATATTCCGCCTGATGCCTTAGAAGTTTACCTAGAGTCATTTGAAGGTCCGCTTGATTTGTTGCTGTATTTAATCCGCAAGCATAATCTTGATATTCTAGATATCCCCATGGCCGATTTGACGCGCCAGTACATGATTTATGTGGAAAAGATGCAAGCGATTAAACTCGAATTGGCGGGGGATTACTTGCTGATGTCAGCGATGTTAATCGAAATTAAATCACGTTTCTTACTGCCAAAACCTGCTGAAGTGGAATCTGAAGATGACCCTAGAGCTGAGTTGGTACGGCGTTTAATGGAGTATGAAGCCATTAAATTAGCCGCGCAACGGATTGATGAGCTGCCTAAAGTGGGCGAAGACATCAGCGTTGCAAGTGCTTATTATCGGCATATCAGTGAAATTAAACCACCAGAAGTAAGCTTGGACGACTTAGCAGATGCTTGGCGCAATGTTATTAAACGGGCGAGCCACTATCAACATCATAAAATAGGTCGGGCAGAGCTTTCTGTGCGCGAGCATATGAGTATTATTTTACGTCGATTAAAAACAGATAAACTGCTTGAGTTCTCTGAATTATTTGATATCGTGCATGATGGTATTCCTAAGCTAGTGGTATGTTTTTTGGCGATACTAGAGCTTGCGCGTGAAGGCTTATTACGCATGACGCAGCAAGCGCCTTTTTCACCTATTTACGTGCAAATTAATAGTCATGAGTGAAACGAATAATATTGGCGATTTAAAAAATGTATTAGAAGCGGCGTTATTAACTTCGCATGAGCCGCTGTCTTTAGATGATATGACCCGCTTATTTGCCGAGCGTATGGAACGTACCACTTTACGTATGCTGCTAGATGAGCTTAAGCAAGACTGGGAAATGCGCACGATGGAATTGGTACAAGTGGCAACGGGTTATCGTTTTCAAGCAAGGGCTGACTACACGCCATTTTTAGCACGATTAAACCCTGAAAAGCAGGCTAAGTATTCACGCGCAGTGATGGAAACCTTAGCCATTATTGCGTATAAGCAGCCGGTGACGCGCGGTGATATTGAAGAAATTCGCGGCGTGGCCGTTAATCCTAATGTCATGCGTCAACTACAAGAGCGCGATTGGGTCGATGTGGTAGGTCAGCGTGAAGTGCCTGGCCGTCCTTCGTTATATGCCACGACCAAACACTTTTTAGATGATCTAAATTTACGCTCGTTGGCTGAATTGCCGCCTATAGAAGAATTTGTGCAACAAGACCCACAATTAGAGTTATAAACCCTACTTGCAGGCATGCTTGCCTTTATGCTTAACTGACAGCCACAGGCAAATACAACATCACCTTAGTGCCTTTACCCAATTCACTCTCTATCACGATAGAACCACCATGTTGCTCGATAATGCTCTTAATGATTGCCATGCCTAACCCTGTGCCCGGAATTGCGCCTGACGGATC
>CANNEG010000011.1:0-27564 GCA_947503455.1 Betaproteobacteria bacterium | reverse complement strand
CGGAAGTTGCACCGAAGAAAACTAAGGCCGTGGTAAAAGAAAAGTTAGTGAAACCAAAAACTGTAAAAGCAAAAATAGCCAAAGCTTAAATCATCTATGAAACTTCCCAGCCTCAATATGCAAATTTTATTAGGTGCAGTTTTTGGGGTAGCGCTGGGATTTTATTTCCATGAGTTAGGTGCGCAGCATCAGGCGGTACAAAGCAGTTTATATGTGGCTAGTTTGGCGGGCACATTGTTTATAGATTTGCTGAAAATGGTTCTGATTCCGTTGGTGTTCTGCTCAATTTCGGTCGGTATTGCAAACCTGCGGCAGCATCAACAAATTCATCGGGTGTGGGTGACCACCTTGCTGTTTTTTATTAGCAGTATGGCGATTGCAATTGTACTTGCTTTACTTGCGGGTAATTATTTTAAGCCTGGCGCTGGCTTGCATTTAGCAATGTTTGAGCAGGCCATGCAAAATTTTCAAGCGAAGCAACTGCCATTACCTGAATTTTTTGCCCAATTTTTACATGGCTTATTTGTTAATCCTTTTACAGCGTTGTCGCAAGGCAATGTATTAGCTACTGTAAGTTTTGCGCTAATTTTAGGCATAGCATTGGTCGTCGGTGGCGATCGTTATAAAAGCATATTATCCCTGCTGCAAGAAGGATTAGTGGTCACCATGCAGATTGTCGGTTGGATAATGCGTATTGCACCGCTAGGCATTATGGCCTTGCTCATTAAACTAGTCGCCATGCAAGATGTTGCCATGTTAAGCACTTTGGCTAAGTTTGTGTTAGTTGTTATCAGCACTACTTTGTTACATGGCGTAGTAATATTGCCATTGATTTTATATCTCTTTACTGGCAAAACGCCATTATGGTTTTGGCATGGAGCACGTGAGGCTTTGGTTACGGCCTTTGCCACTAGTTCAAGTTCTGCCACATTGCCCGTTACCTTGCATTGCACCACGCAATACTTGCTGGTTAAACCAGAAATCGCAGGCTTTGTTATTCCGCTAGGTGCAACCATTAATATGGATGGTACAGCGCTTTATGAAGCCGCCGCCGCACTATTTATTGCCAACTTAGTTGGAATAGAATTAAGCTTGATTCAACAGTTGATTGTATTTTTTACCGCCATGATAGCTGCTATGGGTGCACCTGGCATTCCTAGCGCCGGTATGGTAACGATGGTTCTGGTGCTGCAATCAGTGGGTTTGCCTGCTGAGGCAATTGCTATTTTATTACCTATAGATAGGTTGTTAGACACCTTACGCACTGCCGTGAATGTTGAAGGGGATATGGTGGGTAGTTTAGTGGTGCAAAAGCTTGTGGCTCAAAATATCACTTAAGTCATAGCCTTAGCTTTTAGCCAGGCAATTAGGAAGTGCATATGAATACTTATAGTCGGAAACACCAGTAACTAGCATTTGTTTTGAGTAAACTTTATTCCATCGTTATAGTGGATGGCTAATAAATTATTTAGGAATTAAAAATGATGGATTGGACTTATCTATTTAAGATTGGAATAGCACTATTTGCAATAGTGAATCCAATTGGAAGTGTGCCAATATTTATTAGTGCCACAGACGGATGGGACAGGAAAGAGAAATTAAGAACGGCTAATGTTGTCGCTGTGACGGTTTTTCTAGTGTTGGTTACTTCTGCCTTGTTTGGTGACGGGATTCTGGATTTTTTTAGTATAACAATCCCATCGTTCCAAGTTGGCGGCGGGATATTAATCCTATTAATTGCGATTAATATGTTGCATGCCAAACAAAGTCATTCTAAGCAAACCCCTGAAGAAGCTAAAACGATGGAAGAACGTGATGTTATTGCTATCGTGCCGCTTAGTATTCCTTTGTTGGCAGGCCCTGGCGCTATAGGCAGTATGATTATTGCTGCTCAGCAAAGCAAAACCTTTCTAGGGCATATCGCTTTAGTTATTCCAATTGCTGTGGTTGCTTTTCTTATCTGGCTCACTTTGCAACTTTCTAGTTATATAGCAGGTAAATTAGGGACCATCGGAATTAATATTGTAACGCGTTTGATGGGGTTGATTCTTGCAGCGATGGCGGTTGAGTTTATTGCTCATGGGGTCATTGGGCTATTTCCAGCACTAGGAAAATAGCAATTAATCTGCTGATTACTTGAATCTGTTTTTAAATTCTCTTGGCATAATATTGAGCTAATTTTCCCATTATTAAAGAATATGCTGCAGGAACAACTACTAGCGTAAGTAATGTTGATGAAACCATGCCCCCGATAATTGCAACCGACAACGGTTTGTTAGTTTCAGATCCTGCACCTAGCCCTAGAGCGGCTGGCAGTAAGGCTAAAATAATTGTGAGGGATGTCATAAGGACCGGGCGCAACCTGACTGGGCAAGCCTCTCTGAGCGCATCGTTAATGTCAGCGCCTTTTTCTACCAGTTGGTTGGTTAAATCGACCAGTAAGATGGAGTTTTTTGCGACTAAGCCTATCAGTAAAACTAATCCAATCATAGAGTAAATATTGAGCGTGTCACCGGTCATTAACAGTGCGATTAGTCCGCCAATAATGGCGAGTGGTTGAGCAAGCATGATGATAAATGGTTGAATAAATGAATTGAACTGACTTGCAAGCACCATGTAGAGCAATATAAATGCGAGTGAAAAAACAAACTGCATATTTTTCATGGTTTTGCCAAACTCTTCGGCTTGACCGGTGAATTTTAATTTGTAATCAGCCGGTACCAATTTAATAGCGTTGGCCTTTACTAAATCTACCGCCTCACCCAGTGGGACATTCGGGTTAGCATAGAAGTTAACGGCATATTGCAAGTCGTACCGACCAATGACTGCAGCACCTAATTCTTTTTTGAAGCTGGCAACTGCATCTAGACGTACCAACTCACCGCTACTGCTACGCAGATAAATTTTGCTTAAATCGGCAACATTTTTAAGTTCACCTTCACTCGCTTTTAGACGAATATCGTAGCGTTGCCCATCGCCATTGGCTTCATTATATTTAGCTACGTTAATGCCGCCTGCGTATAGTGAGGCTGCCGTGGCAATGTCATTTGCGCTTAAGCCTAGTGTTGCTGCACGCGCGCGGTCTATGACCATCCTCAGCTGAGGTAAATCTAATTGCACGTCGAGGTCGACTTTGCCAATGTCACTATTGCCACTAAGTGATTGTTGCAAAAGTTGGGAAATACGGCCGATTTCTTGTAAGTTAGCTCCGGTGATGTTGAATTGCAGTTTTTCAGAACGCTGGCCTCGCACAATAGAGGTAGGGGATGGAATTGCCCGAACACCAGGGATGTTGTTCAATTCTTTTTTTAATTCCTTAATGAGTACTTGCTGGCTTTTTGCACGCTGCTCTTTGGGTTTTAAGCGAATATTGACATTGCCTTGATTAACTTGCCCGCGAGAGCCAGAGCCGATGGTGGCAAAATAACTAGCAACTTCATTGTTATGTTTGGCAATGGTAGCTTCCACAAGTTTTAGCCTTGAATTCGTGTATTCTAAGCTGGAGCCGAGGGGCGTTTTTACGCTAATGCTAAAGCTACCCTCGTCTGTTTCAGGTACAAAGTCTTTTTCTACATATTTGAGTGAGTAGTAACCAGATATCGCAACGAATACCAAGGTAAATAGTAATACTAAGCTGCGATGATTAAGTGAGGCATTTAATAGCTTCTTGTAGGCATTTTCTAGACCGTCTAACCCTCGACCAACAGCTTTATACAGAGCATTTTCGTTAGGAGTAACGTTTAGATACCGAGAACAAAGCATAGGGGTGAGTGTGAGTGACACGAATAGCGAAACCAGCACACCAAATGTGACGACTATCGCAAATGATTTAAAAAACATGCCGAGAATGCCATCCATAAAAATCACCGGTGCGAATATACAGACGAGTGAAGCTGAAGATGCTAGTACGGCGAATACTACTTCATTGCTACCTAAAATAGTTGCTTTGGTTCGGAATGCGGCAATGGCTAATGGATTTTTTAAATCAGCTGCACTTAATGCTAATCCTGTCTCGCCTGACATGTGGCGTAATATACTTTCACGTACCACAATAGCATCATCCACAACAACACCAATCAGTAATAGCAAGGCAAGTAAGGTCATACTGTTAAAGGTGTAGCCAGCAAAGTACATGACGGCAATTGCACCTAGTAATGAGACGGGTATTTCTAAACATATCATCAGGGTAGAGCTAAAAGAACGCATAAATATCAATACGATTAATG
Organism: Betaproteobacteria bacterium; assembly: GCA_947503455.1. GTDB lineage: Bacteria > Pseudomonadota > Gammaproteobacteria > Burkholderiales > Methylophilaceae > Methylotenera. Next base: position 23,338 of record CANNEG010000011.1, on the reverse strand, counting down.
CGGCAAATAATGTACCTTCTACTAGATGCTCTTGAAGAGATGCGACCAGCTGGTGAATAAAAATACCATCATTAGTTGAAACTTCCAGCATCAAGCCTGGGGGCAAGTTAGGGCGAATTTCAGTTTCAAGCTTACGTTCTACCTCATTAATAATATCAACAGTATTAGCATTGGCAATTTTTACCATGCCAATGCCCACAGTAGGCTTGCCGTTGTAGCGAGCTACTTGACGATTATCGGTAATGCCATCTTCAATGGTGGCGATATCTTTTAAGCGGATAGAGGCGCCTTCTCTTGTGGATACGATTAATTCAGCCAGTTCTTGAGTTTTGTGGAATTCAAGGTCGAGTTTGAGCATTTGTTCAGCTTGAGTGCTAACCAAAAACCCACCAGGCAGTTGTACATGCTCACGGGCAAATGCCGAAATTAAATCATTGGCGGTGAGCTTATAGGCCGCCATGCGGTCAGGCGAAATGTTGACGCGAATAACTCGGTCGCGACGGCCCCCCATGGTGACTTCACCTACGCCACTGATGGTCTCAAATTTCTTTTTTAGAATATTGTTGGCGTATAAATTGAGCTGCTGAATGGTACGATCGCCACTTAACGCCAGCCAAATGACGGGCGATGCATTTGTATCTACTTTTTGTATTGTTGGTGCATCGGTGCCAGCGGGTAAACGCTTTAATATTTGACTCACTTTACCTTGGACTTCATTGTAGGCTACATCAATGTCTTTACTCAGCGCAAACGTAATGCTGATGCTAGAAACCCCAGGTGAAGAGGCTGATTGAATATGCTCAATACCAGGGGTGGTGTTTACTGCTGATTCGATAATGCTGGTGATGCTGGTATCAACCACGTCGGGATCTGCGCCACGCAAAGTGGTATTAACCATAATGATGGGAAAGTCGATAGATGGCATGCGATCAACGCCAATTTTTTCATAGGCAATGATGCCGAATAGTACGATTACTGCGGATAGCATCCACGCAAGTACGTGGCGCTTGATGGAGAGTTCAGGCAAAGTCATGTTTAGTTTTTAACTTTTTTAGAGTGTGCTTGCGGATGGCCTGTACTTAATTTAACTAGGGCTTTATCTGTTAAAAATCCAGCCCCATCAACGACTATGACATCATTTTCAGTGATGCCATCTGTAATCTCAACCAAGCCGTTTTGGCGCATGCCGGTTTTAACGATTGCTTGATAGGCTTTATTGTCTCGCATGACATACACGACATCACCAGCTGGACGTAGTACCAGGCTTTGTTCTGGCACCATCATTGCAGCGGGTTGGGTACCTAATACCACTGAGCCTGTGACGCTTGCACCAGCTTGCCAGCCTGGCGCATCGACTATATCTGCAATCACATCCACTGTGCGACTTCCCTCAGTAATCATTGGTTTCAACTCATGAATGATTGCCTCAACAGTTTTCTCGCTGGTCGGTGTGTTAAGGCGTACTTTTAAGCCCGGCTTGAGTGTTGCCCCGACGTGTTCAGGGAAAGGCAAATGTGCACGCAACCGTTGTGAGGAAACAATTTGCACTATCGGATCACCCTCCCGAACAAACTCACCGTCATCCACTATTTTCTTTTCTATCTTGCCGCTAGAGGGAGCATATATTTTTGTTTTACTACTGCCATGGTTAATACTGCTTATGCGCGCTTTAGCGCCAGCCAGTTGCTCTTTTAAAACATTTTGCTGCGCTAAATCGTTATCAACGACATTTTGGGAGATAAATTTTTTGTTTACTAAGGCTAAATTACGATCAACTGTTTTGGCTTGATTCGATAATAACGCCTCAATACGTGCAACTTCAGCCTGAGCTTCATTACGTTGCATACTAAAATCCGTGGCATCTAATGTGGCAAGGAGCTGACCTTGCTTTACGGCTTGCCCAGTATTGACATGAATTGTAACGACGCGTGCTGCCACTTCGGCTGATACTGTTGGATTATTAAGCCCTTCAAGCGAACCTACAGATTCTTCAGTGATTTCAATAGGCTGTTTTTTCACGGTTGTAATGGTAACTAGCGTTGGCTTTTGACCATTTTTATTACTTTCTTTTTTAGCTTTATCGGCACTTTCTGAGCCGCAGGCTAAGAGCATGATGGACAACAATGTGATTGCAATAAGTGGTTTTTTTTGTAACATCATTTTTTACAACTTTCTCTGTCAATGACTTGCGATTATGCGTTGCCAGTCGAAGTAGGGGCCGGGGTCAGTTTTGCGATCAGGTGCAATATCTGAATGTCCTACTATAGCTTGTATTGGGTATGCGTTGGTGAGTGAAGTAATCAAACTTTGTAGTGTTTGGTATTGTGCTGGGTCAAATATTTCAAAATCAGAACCCTCCATTTCTATTCCGACTGAAAAATCATTACAACGTTCCTTGTTATGCCAATTGGATACCCCGGCATGCCAAGCACGGTTTAGGCAGGATACAAACTGTATGAGTTTGCCATCGCGCCTAATTAAGAAATGCGCAGATACTTTTTGGCTATAAATTTCAGCATAATAAGGATGTTTGTTGGGGTTGAGTTGATTGGTAAATAATTCGATAATGCCATCGCCACCATATTGGCCAGGGGGTAAGCTAATATTGTGAATGACGATTAAGCTGACTTCATTCTTAGGCCGTAAATCAAAGTTAGGTGATGCAATAAACAGTGAGTTCATTGCCAAACCATATTCATCAATAGTATAAGCGTTCATAGAGATAGAGTTTATTCGAAAAATTATTTTAAGTGAAAACTTTAGCAAAAGATTGCAGTATATATTGGTGTAATCCGATAAAATTACGCATTACTAAATTTAAATAACGCCTAGGAAGAGCAAGATGGTATTTTTTCAATTATTTTTGATGCTGATCGTGATTTTAATCGCGGCAGAAGTGTTTACCAATGCGCTTGAACACTTGGGTGAAAAACTTGGTATTTCCGAAGGGGTTACAGGATCTTTATTTGCTGCAGTAGGCACGGCATTGCCAGAAACGATGGTGCCATTATTAGCATTGTTAGCAGGCACTCAAAATGTAGCGACTAATGAAGAAATTGGGGTAGGTTCCATTTTGGGTGCACCATTGATGTTGGCGACATTGTCAATTTCGCTCATGGCAATTTCTGTTTGGAAGCGACGTGGCACACAGGGGCATTTAAGGCCGGAACGCACTGGTTTAACACGTGATTTAAATTTCTTTATTGTTGCATTTAGCTTTGCCGCCGTTGCGATGTATGTGCCACATACACTGTTAGTTGTGCGTTACGGCATTGGTGCCTGCATGGTCATGATTTACTTTATTTACGTGATGATGACGCTTCATGCTTCAAAAGCCCTAGTGGCAGATGGACATGCCACTGAGGCCGGTAGTGATATGTTTTTATGCAAGCTTGGCTTATCTAATAATATGATTGTCATTGGCATCCAACTTATTTTAGGGGTTGTTTTGCTTATCGCTGGCGCAAAAGGATTTATTCACGGGGTTGAGGCGGCAGCAAAAATTATTGGTATTTCAGCGTTATTGCTATCTTTATTGATTATTCCTATTGCCACTGAATTGCCTGAAAAAGTAAACAGTATCTTGTGGATACGCAAGGGCAAAGATACCTTGGCATTTGGCAATATTACTGGTGCAATGGTTTTTCAAGGTACGTTATTACCGGCAATTGGGATTATGCTCACGCCATGGCAGCCGCGTATTGAAGTCGTGCTAGGCATTGCAATGACATTGATTGCGGCAGTTTGGTTGCGATATTTAGTTGGGAAAGGGGGTATTAAGGTGTGGCATTTGTTGGTAAATGGTGCGATGTATATCACCTACTTAGCGCTGGTGTTAAGCTAGAGTTCTAATCACGTTACATTAGACTCACTGACTTGGAGTCTCGTCACTTTCAATCTCACTACCTAGGTCTGCTTCACTATCTTTCGCCAGACCTAGTTTAGTTAATCGATAACGTAGCGTACGAAAGCTGACCCCCAATAATTTAGCTGCGGCAGTTTTGTTGTTATTCGTTTTATTTAATGCACTAACAATCGCTCTTCTTTCAATATCTTCTAGGTAGTCAGATAAGTTAAGTGTTGATGTGTGGTCGGGATTAAACGTTGACTCGAAATTATTTCCCGAGTCTTGTGAAGTAGAATATTTACTCTCATTACCTAAGTCATCAATCGTGATAGCTTTACCATCACTCATTGCTAAAGCACGTTCTAGCATGTTCTCTAACTCTCGCACATTGCCAGGAAAGTCTAATTTTGATAGGTATGCCTGAGCTTCAATGTCAATGTGCGGTATATTAGTGTTGTGGCTAGCACAAAGTTTTGCTAGCAACATATTTGCCAATAAAGGGATGTCATCTCGGCGATCACGTAATGCTGGTATTTTGAGTTGTATTACGTTAAGCCTGTAATATAGGTCTTGTCTAAATAGGCCTGCATCCATCATTTGGGTTAAATTTTTATGGGTGGCGCTAATAATACGAACATCAACAGCTTCTTCAGTCGTACCGCCCACCATACGTACCTTTTTTTCTTGAATTGCGCGCAATAGTTTTACTTGCATGGGCAATGGTAAATCAGCCACCTCATCCAAAAATAATGTGCCACCACTGGCGGCGTGAAATAATCCTTCTTTATCTTGATTGGCGCCAGTAAAGGCCCCCTTTTTATAACCAAAAAACTCACTCTCCATTAAGTTTTCAGGAATCGCACCACAGTTAACGGCAATAAAAGCACCATCAACCCGTGAGCTATTTTTGTGGATGAGTTTGGCAGCCAGCTCTTTACCGCTACCAGATTCGCCGCTGATGTAAATTGGCGCTTGGCTACGCGCCAATTTTACAATCATGCTTCGTACATAAGCCATAGAATCAGATTCACCAAGCATTTCTAAGGTACTGGTTTTGCTAGTTTGGGCTTGGGTCGTGAGTTTAATCGCAAACTCAATGACAGGCCGCAATTGCTTTAATGAGATTGGCTTACTCAAGTAGTCGAAAGCGCCTGCTTTAAGCGCAGATACGGCATTGTCAGCACTGGCATGTGCTGTAATGACAGCAACAGGAAGCCCTGTATAAAATTCACTAATGTAATTTACTAAATCTAGACCTGTGCCATCTGGCATTTGCATGTCAGTGAGACATAGTGCATATTGGCGCTGTTTAAGTAATAGCTTAGCTTCTTCTAAATTGCCGGCACTGAAAGTGTCAATGTCCATACGTTCTAGCGTCATGACTAGCAATTCTCTAATGTCGGCTTCATCGTCGACTATTAAGCATGTTAGTTTTTGAGTCATGCGCTATTATGCCTTGGTTTAACTTAGGGTTAACTGAACTTTTTTAGATGTACCACAAAAGCGCTACCTTCGGCTAAGGCTTGATATTGTAGGCTTGCGCCATTGGCTTCTGCCAGCTCACGTGAAATATAAAGCCCTAAGCCATTGCCGGAAGTTTTGGTAGTAAAAAACGGTTCAAACAATCTAGACCTATCTTTTTCAGCAATGCCGTTGCCATCATCTTTAATTTGAATACTTAAGCCATTTTCATCAATGTCATGGCAGTCTAAACATAAGCTATTGTTTTGTTTTTGCCCATGCTCCCAGCCGTTTTTGCAAAGATTCCATAAAATTTGCGTTAAGTGACTCTTGTCAAAAGCAACGATTTGCTTCTGTAGTAAAGGGACTAGTTGAAAGTGTGCGTTGGGTATTTTTTCAACCGCACAAAACTGAGCATAAAAATCTGTCAAAAACTCATTTAGATTAACTTCTTCTAAATCTGTACGATTACGCCTATTTAGCTTAAGGACATCCTTAATAATTTGGTCAATACGCTGAATATTATCTTCGATGATTTGCAAAATACGTGTCGTAGCTGTTGAGATGCGCTCTTCTTCTTGTAGCAATTGATTGGCATGGCTAATAGCGCTAAGTGGATTACGAATTTCGTGCGCGATATTGGCCGTTAATCTTCCGAGTGCAGCTAGCTTGGCCTGCTGCGCCTTAGATTGTAATTGACTGACATCTTGAATAAAAATAACAGCGCCCATATTCCGTAACTGATTAATTGCCATAAATCTCAGTTTTAATTCACGATTTCTTATTGAAACAATTGAATTGTTACTGGCGTCCTCACCTTTTACCCAGTTGTGGAATGCCGTTGCTATTTCAGGAGCATTGATGGTCAGTGCGATATTGGCTGAATGATTTTTGGATAAAGATAGTAGCGACCCGGCTTGCAAATTATGGTGGCGAATATTAAAGTTTTCATCGACAACAATCACACCATCTTGCATTTCCTGCGTGATAAGCGCATTGACTTGCGAAAGATTTGCAATGTCGATACCTCGTGCTGAAGCTAATGCCTCACTTTGTTGCATACGCTTCGCTAAGCTGTAGGCCAGCCATGCAGTTGCAAAGCAGCTCAAGCTTAACATGACAGCTTGTGTATAAGACGCCGCTGATAAGTCTCCCAGTACGATTTGATAACTTTGCTCTAGTAGCAAACACAGGCTAGCTATTGCGGCATAAAATAAAGCTAAGCGACCATTGCTAACGACGCTGGCAGTCATAATGGAAATGATAAGTAAAAGACCTAGACCGCTTTGTATGCCACCTGCAGCGTGCATGAGAAGGGTGATGAAAAATATATCAATGACGACTTGCATCGGCAGTAAAAATGGATGGGATGCTGACTTCAGTGGATTGATAAGTAGCGCGACGATACTAAATACCAAGTAAGCAATTGATAAGTTGAGAAATAGTGGCGCAGTGTTTTTATCCCACCAAGTTTCATTGCTCATGAAGAGGTAGAGAGCGATAAAAATTAAACTTAAGATAAAACGAAAAATATTAAGTACGCTAATGGCACGCGCCTGTAGTGGCAACTCAATTGCTTCGGCGACATCTTGTTTGCGAATAGCGCTAAAATTGAAGTTTAATAAACTCATTTGTTTTTAATGTGTGCTTTAGAACAGTAGAAGTTGTTTGCAACTAAAAAAGCTTCCGATCTAGGTAAGTGCACTTTACAAGCAGCACACTGCACCATATCTTCGGCTGTCTGGCCATTCTCAATGTTGTCATGACTGGCAGTTTCAGTTTTGTTTGTTTTTTGGCTATCAATGTTAGCAATATATTGCTTTAAAAAATAAATCGCCAACCAAACAATTAGCCCCAAAAAAAATAATCGCCACATAATATACCTTATCCAAAGAATGAATTGTTTAGATTGTAACTAATTCTAAGTTCTATTCAAAACAATACCTTGTTACATCTATTGGCATTGATGCCATCGCTACTCCCTTGCATTGTGGCCAACTTAGAATCAGTGAAAAAATAAACCTGATATACTGGAAAGATTCAATATGCAGTCATTTATAATCAATCAATTAGTACTCAATAATTAGCGCAATGGCCACTAGTAGAGAGCTCTCTGATTTTCTTGTTACAGTAGAACGTCGTGCATTTAAGCAGACTGCATATGCTGTGCGTGACGATCATGCGGCACTTGATATTGTGCAAGATGCGATGATGAAGCTTGCTGATAAGTACGGTGATAAACCTGTAGCGGAATTACCCTTGCTTTTTCAACGTATCTTACAAAATACTATGCGAGATTTTTGGCGTAGGCAAAAGGTACGTAATTTATGGACAAGCTTGTTGTCTTCATTTGGCAGTAGTGTCGATGGAGAAGATCGCGACCCATTAGACACGATAGATGTTGAAGATGATAGCGACGAGCCATCTGCCCAGCTTGAGCGCAGACAGACGATAAAATTGATTGAAAGTGCATTAAAAAAGCTTCCAACACGTCAACGAGAAGCCTTTGTGTTACGTTATTGGGAGGATATGGATGTGGCTGAAACGGCAAATATCATGGGCTGCTCTGATGGTAGTGTAAAGACGCACTGCTCACGTGCAGTTCACGCTTTGGCTACAGAATTAAAAAAGCAGGGTTTAGATAAATTAGGCCTATCACGCTTAATGATAAGCAACCAAAGCTCAGGAAGTTAGGGGGTGAGCAATGACAAAAAATGAAAGTATAAATAATAAATTAGACAATAATCATCCGGAAGCTAATCTTACGATAGATGAGCAATTGGCATGTTTAGCTACAGATTTATTGAATGATCATTCACAGCATTTAAATGCGACCACTTTGCACCGCTTGTCTGTGGCGCGGGATTTGGCGGTCAATAAATTAATCGCTCGTCAAACACAAACTGTAGGTATCAATCAATCAGGCAATGTATTGCATTGGTTAGGCAATGGCTTTAATAGCTATTTTGAGCAACATCGTATGATGTCTAGTTTGATTATTGCAGCTGCAATTTTACTGACTTTTTTTGCAGCACAACAATTTAACGTGGATAGAAACTTAGAACATAGCGATGCATTTTTGTTGGCTGCAGAATTGCCACCAGAAGCATTTGCAGATAAAGGGTTTGATACATGGCTAGTTTCCAAGTAAGACTAAAGCTTATAGTAGTATTTTTGTTGTGTATCTTAGTGAGTGGTATAGCGCTAGCTGATGGCGCCACATTAACTTGGGCGCAGTTAAGCAATGAGCAACAACAGGTGTTAAATCCACTGGCTTCAGAGTGGGACACTTTACGTCCGTGGCAACGTGAAAAAATGTTAGATATTGCACGTGATTACCCAAAAATGAGCTTAGCCAAACAAGATTTAGTACAAAAAAGACTGACAAGCTGGAGTCGCATGACCCCTTATGAGCGTGAAAATGCAAGAAAAAATCATCATCAATTTCAGTCGTTATCTGCAGAAAAAAAGAGTGAATTGAGAAAAAAATGGATGGAATATCAGCAACTGCCGGAGTCGGAACGTGCGAGATTGAGGGCGGAGTCACCCGGCACCTACACGGATGCTGAATTGAATTAATTTGTAGCCCCTAAGCATATGAATAAAAAAGTAAAGATGTCCGATTTTTTACAAGCCCCAAGTTTACTGAAACTTGGGGCTTGCTTTATCTACGACGCATTGGCTGTTATTGCACTTTGTTTTGTATGTGCTTTGGTGTTTATTATCCTAATAGGGGATGCGAGCTATGGACTCAAGCGATACATGCTGCAGCTATTTTTATGGATAGCTATTGGTATTTATTTTGTTTGGTGTTGGAGTAAAAGTGGCCAGACGTTGGCTATGCAGACATGGCAATTAAAAGTCGTTAATGAAGACTATCAATTATTGACATGGAATAAGGCAACGGCAAGATACATGCTTGCCAGCGTAAGTTTGATGTTATTTGGACTTGGTTTTTTATGGGCTATTGTAGACCGCGGGCACTTATTTTTGCACGATAGAGTGCTCAACACTTATATTATCTACGTTCCACGTAATGCAGCATCGTAAGCCCAGCTATCAGGAATAGTATAGTGGGCATGATGGCACTAAATAGTGGCGCCCAATCATTTAATAGACCTAAGTGAGCAAACACCCGATTTAAAATTTGATACATCACTCCTAGCATAATGCCAATAAAAATTTTTGTGCTGGCCCCAGCGGCTCGTTGTTGTATGAAACCAAAAGGTAGCGCCAGTATGACCATGACTAAGCAGGCCAATGGGTAAATCATCTTTGCCCATAGGGCTACTTCATAGCGACTGGTTTTTTGCTTATTTATGCGTAAGTGATCGATATAAGAATATAAATTCCAGGCAGACATTTTTTCAGGCATTACTAACAAAACATTTAGTAACTCCGGACGAATGAGCGAATACCACTTCGCTTCTGCTAATTGTGTAACTTTATTAGAATCTTTAGTAAACTTAGTTTCAGAAACATCTCTTAATTTCCAGTAATCTTGTTCAAACTCAGCGGTTTTAGCATTGCGCGCGGTAACTAATTTTGCCTGTTGGTCAAATTCGTATATATGAATATTAAGTAACGTTGTATCGGGTAGAACTTCCTCTACATTGACAAAACTACTGCCATCTTTTACCCAAAGGCCAGATTTAAATTCTTGTGCAACAACAGAGTCGGTCGCTTTAATTCGCATACGCTGGGCCATTTTTTCACTGAAGGGCGTAATGAGCTCACCTATTAGAAATGTGATGATGGTAAACAGTAGCCCAATTTTCAGTAGCAAGATGGCAATATTGAGTAATGAAAGCCCGCTAACTCTTAATATTACAAGTTCAGAATAACGTGATAGTTGGCTTAGGCTATACATACAACCGACAAGCACTGCAACCGGCATGACGTCATACACATGGCCGGGTGAACTCAATAATACAAATAGCAAAATTTTAGCGAGTCCATAACTGCCTTTACCTAAAGTATCAAGCTCTTGAATTAAATCAAAAAATGAGAACATCGCCATCAGTGCCAACATCACTAGCAGTACGTTGAGGGTGACTTCTTTTAGTAGATATCGGTTAAGTATGGGCATGTATTTTGGCTGATGAAATCTTATAAACTTGATTTATTTTTTTCTAAAGATAGGCCATGCAGCTAATGATAGTCTAGGAGAAATTGCTCGTTGTTGTGTGCGGCGGTAAAACATATAAAAAGCAACCGCTGAAAAAAATAGATGCACAGGCCACAAGCCTACAAAGCCATTTATTTTTCCTTGGGCAATCCAAGCTTGAATAATGCTGAGCAGGTTGCTATAAAGAATATAGATGATGAGCGCCAGTGCAAAATTAGCAGAGCGCCCTGCTCGTGGATCTAAGGCGCTTAAAGGAATAGCAAGAAGAGCAAGTATTAAGGCAGATATGGGTATGGCCAATCGCCATTGTAACTCAGCCATATTGGCATTGTTGTTATTTTGAATGAGCTCTATACTTGACTTTGATTGTATGGAAGGCGGGCTACGCTGTGCTTCAGCAGCCTCAACTCGGATGGCATACTTTTCAAATTCGGTCGTAGAATATTCTGCTGAACCGCGAGCGCCTTGGTAGCGACGTCCGTAATGCATGATTAAAAAATTATCGCCATTTTTCTCTATAAGTCGACTGCCTTGTGCGGCTACGATAATGCCTAATTTTTGATGCTGAATGGATTGTACAAAAATATTTTTAACAATGTTACCAAGCTCATCGAAGCTTTCTACAAAAAATACTCGATCTGCATTCGCTGACTCTTTGAAAACACCGGGGCTAATAGTCGCTACGTCATCACGGCTTTGAAGTTGCGAGCGATATTCTTCAACTTTATTGATAGCCCATGGCGTAATAAATAAACTGAGAAAAGAAATGAATAGCACAATAGGTATGCTGAATATGAGTATGGGGCGAATCCAGTTGTTGATACTTAAACCTGAGCTAAACCAAATGACCATTTCAGAGTCTCTATACCAACGAGATAAGGTTAGAAGTATGGCTAAAAATAAACTGAGAGATAACAGCATCGGCAAAAATCTGATTAAATTAAAACCTAGCATTGTGGTAATAGAATCGTTGGGCAAAACGCCTTTTGCAGCAAGCTGGATTAAATAACCAGCACGTTGTGCGATGACAATGCCAACCAAGATGAGCAAGGCACCGGTAGCGGTTGATATGAGTTCTTGTAAGAGTGAGCGCTTAAAAAGCATAAGATTTAATGGTAATTATAATGAATTACTCGGGCTATTTATTTTCAACTATGAATTGCGTGTAAAAACCGCGATAATTTAACTTAATAATATAAATAAGGTACAGCACCATGGAATTTAGCATAAAAATCGGTCATGCGGCAAAAGAGCTTAGCGATTGTGTGATTGTTGGTATATATGAGTCACACAAACTGTCAGATGCGGCACAGCTAATCGACCATGCTTCGAATGGATTGATTGCTAAAGTCATTAAGCGTGGTGATATGGATGGAAAATTAGATGCGACATTAATGTTACATCATGTGCCGGGCGTGGCGAGCGAGCGTGTATTGTTGGTTGGACTGGGTAAAGAAGAAGATTTCGCTGAGAAGCAATATTGTAAAGCGGTGCGAGCTAGCGTGAAGGCCGTGGATAAAAGTGGCGCTAGCAATGTCACTAGTTTCTTGGCAGAATCGCCAGTTAGAGACTTAGGGGCCCGTCGTAAAGTGGCCTACTTGACGGAAGCTACGTTAGATGCGCTTTATAAATTTGACGCGATAAAAAGAAAAGAAGTTAAGCCCGCGTCTAAAAAAGGCATAGCGAAGCTTGTTATCAGTGTTGCATTGCCTAACGAAGTTCAACAGGCAGAAGCGGGGATGTTGGAAGGCCAGGCTTTATCTGCAGGGGTTGGATTAGCCAAAGATTTAGGAAATTTGCCGCCCAATGTGTGTACGCCCACTTATTTGGCAGCACAAGCATTGACGTTAGGTAAAACTTATCATTTTAATGTGGAAGTGTTAGAACGAGATGAGTTGAAAAAATTGGGCATGGGTTCATTTTTAGGTGTGTCACAAGGCAGCGAAGAGCCACCAAAGTTCATCATCATGCAGCATCTTAAAGGTAAAAAAGATCAAAAACCTGTGGTGTTAGTGGGTAAAGGGATTACTTTCGACACGGGTGGAATTTCGTTAAAGCCAGGTAGTGAGATGGATGAGATGAAATATGATATGTGTGGCGCCGCAAGCGTACTTGGCACATTTAAGGCGATTGCAGAGATGGACTTGGCACTCAACGTGATAGGTGTAATCCCTACATGCGAAAATATGCCAGATGGCCGTGCAGTAAGGCCGGGGGATGTGCTTACTAGTATGTCAGGGTTGACTATTGAAGTGCTGAATACTGATGCAGAAGGACGTTTGATTTTGTGTGATGCACTCACTTATGTCGAGCGTTTTGAACCAAGTGCAGTGGTTGATATTGCTACATTGACTGGTGCATGTGTGATTGCATTAGGCCATCATGCTAGCGGCTTATTTAGTAACAATGATGCGCTAGCTAGTGAACTGTCGCAAGCAGGAGAAGCAGCTCTAGACCGCGCATGGCACATGCCAATGTGGGATGATTACCAACCTTTATTAGACAGTAACTTTGCAGATATGGCTAATATTGGCGGGCGTGCTGCAGGTAGCATTACTGCGGCATGTTTTTTATCTCGTTTCGCAAAAAAATATGATTGGGCACATTTGGATATCGCGGGAACAGCATGGAAATCAGGTAAAGAAAAAGGTGGAACAGGCCGGCCGGTGCCTTTGTTAACTGAGTTCTTGGTTGCCCGTGCGAATAAGCTAAATTAGACAATGACGCGGATAGAATTCTTTTTTAATGTAGATGATAAATTGGCAAAAGCCGCTGAACTTTGCGAGAAATCGGTAGATAAAGGTCGTGAATTAATGATCTTTACACAAGGCGATGAGATGAATGCTGCATTCCAGCAAGTGCTTTGGCAACAATCGGTCACGAGTTTCTTAGCATGCACAAAAGCTGATAAAGCGATAAGGCGGCATACCTCTATTTTAGTGAGTGACAATAGTGATCACTTAATCAAAGATGATATCTTAATTAACTTGCAAGCTGAGTATCCGCCATTTTTTAGTCGGTTTAGATATTTAGTCGAGCTAGTAGGCAATGACGATGCTGATAAAGCTACAGCGAGGCTAAAGTTTCGATTTTATAGAGATCGAGGCTATGAAATAAAGTCAACCGATATGGCCGGGAGAAAGTAATTGTTCTGGTTAAGTTTGTAAATTATTCCAATTTAAAGTAGGTTGAAAACATGCAAGAGCAAGACATCCCATTACTGACAGACGTGCATGCATTTTCCGGACAGTCTATTAGGCCGCTTAGTCTTAATGCAGATTTGATTGCTGAGATTCTCGCCACAATTAAACCGCAATTAAAACGGCTGGTAGAGGATGAGTTGACAGAGGCAATTAAGCATTTAGTCGCGCAAGAAGTTAACCAGTCAGTTACAAGTGCAAAGCAATCCATCGTCGATTGCGCCAGCGCAGTTGCAGATAAAGTTAAGGCAGACTTTGCCACTGAAATTCCTCGGATGATGCATGTTAATGCTGAGATTGTTAAAGCAGACCTAGCTCAAGCATTGAGTCAAATGCAATCACAGGAGGTTGCAGAAGTACAAGCTGCTACACTTGCTTTACAAGATAAAGTGAAGCGATTGCATGAAGATTTATTAATCGAGCATCAAGCCAGTTTGGCGGCTGAATTAGCCGTTGTATACCAAGGCTTAGAAGAGCAATCACAGGCTGAACTTGCACTATATTTAGAAGCCTTGCAGTTAAAGTCAAAGCAACAATTGGCGTTAGATATTGATGACGCATTCCCAGCGTTATATCAAAGCTTGTCTCATGATTGGGGGGTGACGCTGAGGCAGGAGCTTGATGTCATAGCTGACATCACCAAGAATGAGTTCAAGCAACAGTTAAATACAGAATTGCCGGAAATAGAGCGGAATTTAATTCAAAATATTAAAACTGAAATTGAAAAATTGCTTGATTCAGTACGTTTAATTTTTAATAAATAAATTGCGCTAATTACAACCCATCAATGAGTGCTTGATAAGCCTCAGCGTTTAGTAGCTCATTGACTATCTGCACTTTACCATCTGGCTCACTCGGTTTGTATTTAAATATCCACGCCTGATATGGGTTCTCATTAATGAGTTCAGGAGAATTGATGACAGCTTGATTGATTTCAATTACCTCGCCATCGACCAATGCATTTAAATCAGAACCTGTTTTAACTGATTCAACTAAACCACAAGGTTTGCCAGCAATGAGCTTAGTGCTAATGGCAGGGGCATCAATAAAGACAATATCACCCAATAAATCTTGTGCATAATCAGTAATGCCGGCTTCCCATAGGCCATCACTTGCAGATTTTGTCCATAGATGTTGGGCGCTGTAGCGGAGAGATTCTGGAATATGCATGTTATTTATCGATATTGTGTAGATGAATTTAAGGAATATTTTAGCCTTAATTTTATTGTTAATTGCGTATTTTTTTAAATTTAAATACGCTTAAAAATAATTGTAAAATATCTCATCAATAAATATTGAAAATTTATTGATGACAAAGCTAAAGTTTTTATATAGTATTCAGTTGTAACTGTATGACGTGAAACAAACTAATGAGATTTTACATGCGTAAATTTATACTATTTTATATTGCATTGATGCTAAGCTTTATGCCATTAGCTTCGCATGCAGCTAGCAAAAAATCGCATAAGCACACTGCTAAGAGTCAATCTAATCAATACCAACAAGTAAAATTTGATTCGTCTAGCATTCGTGGCGGTAGCAATAGAGTTCATCATCGTTTACGTAGTCAAAAAGCGGGGATGGCTTATGATGGCAGCGGCACACTTCGTCTTGCATCATCTAAAGCACTCGTTATTAATCAACTGACTGGCGAAACAATCTTCGCAAAAAATACTAATCAATCAACTCCTATTGCTTCGGTGACTAAACTGATGACGGCAATGGTAATGTTAGATGCACATTTGTCTATGGACGAATTGCTTCTCATTGGCAATCAAGATGTTGATTATCTTAAAGGGACGCATTCTAAATTAAGTGTAGGCACTGCGCTGACAAGAGGTGAGCTGCTGCAGTTGGCGCTGATGTCCTCAGAAAATCGTGCGGCGTCTGCGTTAGGTCATAATTACCCAGGGGGTATTAATGCATTTCTTAGTGCGATGAATCGCAAAGCATTAGTATTGGGAATGAGCTCTACACATTTCTATGATGCTACAGGGCTAGATAGTAATAATGTTTCTACTGCCGAAGACTTGGCTAAAATGGTCAATGCGGCTTATCATTATCCTGAAATTCGCCAAGTCACTACAACGGTTTCACAAGAATTTACATTGCGTGGCCGTAATTCAACTAATTTTGTGAATACTAACGCATTAGTAAGACGTGGTGATTGGGTGATTGGCTTATCAAAAACGGGTTTTATTAATGAAGCTGGTCGTTGCTTAGTGATGCAAGCGGAGATTTCTGGTCAACCTATGATTATCGTATTGCTCGATTCTGTTGGTAAAATGTCGCGAATTGGCGATGCAAATAGAATCCGTAAATGGATTGAATATAATGAAACAGCTTCATTAGGTGAAAATGTGAGTGGCTAAACAAGGCAATTTGAGTAATAAAAAAGCGGCTTTTTAGCCGCTTTTTTATTACTCAAATTAGCCAATCTATTCTAACCACTGGCTTTTTTAGTAACAAGTTTCTTGGTGGTTGTCTTTTTAGTTACTGGAATCTTAATAATTTTTTTATTTGTAGCTTTCGAAGCCGCTGATTTTTTGCTAGCAGTTTTTCTGCTGGTAGTCTTTTTGGTCGACTCACCTTTTGCAGCTTTAGCAGTTAATAACTCTAAAGCTTCCTCTAGGGTGAGTGATTCTGGCTCAATACTTTTTGGTAGCGTTGCACGAACTTTACCATGTTGCACATAAGGCCCATAACGTCCGGCAAACACTTCAATTTGACCATCTTCGGTAGGATGATTGCCTAGCGAAGATAAGGGTGCAGGGCCGGTATGAGCGGCAGTCAATAAAGCCACAGCGCCATCTAAATCAATCGTGAATACACTGTCAGTTTTAGGAATCGATTTAAATTTTGCATCGTGATTCACATACGGACCAAAACGTCCAATATTAGCCACAATTTTTTTATGGGTGACTGGGTGTAAGCCTAAATCGCGCGGCAAAGATAGCACCATAGTCGCCGTTGCCAGATTCATGTCAGCTAGTGAAATTTCTTTAGGTACACTTACACGTTTTGGTTTCTTTTTGTCACCTTCGATTGCCAATCCTAACTGTAAATAAGGTCCATAAGGCCCGTTCATTAACAGGATTTCTTTACCAGTTTCAGTATCATTACCAATCAATACTGGGTCGCTACCTACCTGCGCTGCACCATTTAAACTACGCTTGTAGTCACATTTAGGCTCGTCGTTGTAGCCTGTGCATCCTATAAACGTGCCGAAGCGACTGAGTTGTTTTTGCAAAGGCTTGCCACATTTAGGGCAAGCTTCATCAATCAGTTCGTTGCCAGGGCGATCTACATTAGCTTTGCTGAGTAATTGCTGGCTAAATCCCTGCCAAAACTCATCCATCAGTGGGATCCACTCACGGTCACCTTCGGCCACGCTATCTAAAGCATTTTCTAAGTTAGCGGTAAAATCGTAATCTACGTATTTAGTGAAATGTTCGGTTAAAAACTTATTTACCACACGCCCAACGTCTGTAGGGGTGAAACGTTTTTTATCTAGCAACACGTATTCACGATCTTGCAGTGTACTAATAATGCTGGCGTAGGTAGATGGCCGGCCAATGCCGTATTCTTCTAAAATTTTAACTAAACTTGCTTCGCCGTATCTAGGTGGGGGCTCGGTGAAATGTTGTTCACCATATATTTTTTCTACAGTAAGAACTTCACCGGTTTCGAGATGAGGTAATTTACTTTCACCTTCTTCCTCTTCGTCATCGGTTCCCTCCATATAAACCGCGATAAACCCGGGGAATATTAAGGTTTGGCCTGATGCGCGGAATAAATTAGCGTCGCTGCCTACACTTAAATCAACACTCACCGCATCGAATTTGGCTGGTGCCATTTGGCAAGCTAGTGCGCGCTTCCAAATCATTTCGTAGAGCTTGAATTGTTCGTCAGTAAGATATTGTTTTACGTTAGTAGGCGAACGGCTAATGTCCGTAGGGCGAATCGCTTCATGAGCTTCTTGAGCACTTTTAGATTTTGTTTTATATATGACGGGAGACTTTGGTAAATATTCAGCGTCAAAATTCTTTTTAACGTAATCACGAATTTGCGAGATGGCTTCGGTGGCCATGTTAAATGAGTCAGTACGCATGTACGTAATCAAACCAACCGTACCGCCGCCTACATCCATACCTTCATAGAGTTGTTGTGCAACACGCATTGCGCGCGCAGTGGTAAAACTTAGTTTACGTACTGCTTCTTGTTGTAGTGTAGACGTAGTAAATGGAGCTGCTGGGCTACGACTACGCTGTTTCTTCTCAACACGCGAAACTGTAGTTTTACCCGCACTTGCTAGGAGTAACTTGCCAACAATATCACCCTGCTGATCATGATTAATAACCGAAAATTGTTCAATTTTTTGATTATTGAGTTGCACTAACTTAGCACTAAATCCATGGCTGTGTTTCAACGCATCTAAATGTACAGACCAATATTCTTGTGATTTAAAAGCTTCTATCTCTAGCTCGCGCTCGACAATGAGGCGAAGTGCAGGGCTTTGCACCCGGCCAGCAGAAAGTCCGCGACGAATTTTTTTCCAAAGCAGAGGGGATAAATTAAAGCCAACTAAGTAATCTAAAGCGCGACGTGCTTGTTGTGCATTCACCATAGGCATGGAAATATCACGCGGCTCGGCAATCGCATGTTCTACAGCACTTTTAGTAATTTCATGAAACACGACACGTTTCATTAATTTGTTTTTGAGTAAATTTTTAGACTTTAATATCTCAGCGATATGCCATGAAATAGCTTCACCTTCACGGTCAGGATCGGTTGCGAGGTAGATGCTGTCAGCATTTTTCACTGCTTTGGCAATTGCATCTACATGCTTACTGTTTCGCTCAATAATGTCGTACTTCATGGCGAAGTTGTTGGCGGTATCTACCGCGCCATTTTTAGGAATTAAGTCACGCACATGTCCATAAGAGGCAAGCACCTCAAAGTCGCTTCCAAGATATTTTTTCAGCGTTTTGGCTTTGGAAGGGGATTCAACAATTAACAGTTTTGACATGAATGCCTATATAAAGGTACTTAAGTAAAATGGGTTTGCAGCACTTGATAACTTTGCTAAAGCGCGCACTTTGGCATAATAACAAGGTAAATGGCTATAAGACAACAACTTACCATATTTAGTACATCAAATGAGGAGAATAATTACTAGAATTAGCTATTTCGAATAAACTCAATTCGGGTGCCATCCGTTTTATTTAAACTTAACGCAGCGCCTTCTTTGGCAGTATCATCAAACTTTGCAATATCAGAAAACAAGGGATCTTCATCTTCAGGTTTCGCTTGTGTTAGATTTTTAAAGTCGTATAAATTAAAATCTGCTAGATGCGATGGCTCTACGTTGCCAATGGCGCGGAATATATTATTCACACGCCCCGGCTGTTCAATCTCCCAAGCTTGTAGCATGTCTTTTACTTTTTGCCGTTGTAAGTTTTCTTGGCTGCCGCATAAATTACATGGAATAATCGGAAATTCCATCTGCCGTGCGTAGCTGGCAATGTCTTTTTCACTGCAATAAGCCAAAGGTCGAATGACGATATTTTGCTTGTCGTTAGTGGCGAGTTTTGGCGGCATAGCCTTCATTTTTGCGCCGAAAAATAGGTTTAAAAATAGGGTTTCTACAATATCATCGCGGTGATGGCCAAGTGCGATTTTATTTGCGCCTAGCTCTTTAGCGGTAGTGTAGATTACGCCACGACGCAGACGTGAGCATAGTGAACAAGTGGTTTTACCTTCGGGTATTTTTTCTTTCACTATAGAATAAGTATCCGCATCCACAATGCGATAATCAATGCCAAGTTTTTTAAAATAAGCCGGTAAAATGTCTGCAGGAAAGCCCGGTTGTTTTTGATCCAAATTCATTGCAATCAGTTTGAAATTGATAGGCGCTCGTTCTTTCAATGCTAACAATATCATTAACATGGCGTGAGAGTCCTTGCCGCCACTCATGCATACCAGCACAGTGTCACCTTCTTCAATCATGTTGTAATCGCCTATGGCTTTGCCAGTTGCGCTAATTAAACTATTTCTAAGCTTAATAAAATTATTTGAATGACTTGCTGGTAAATGTTTAATCATGGCTTGCTTTTTAAGGTATTTGCTAAATTGTGCAAATTTAAAGATTTAAAGAACGACCACCATCAACAGCCAATACATGGCCAGTAATAAAAGGGGCATCTGCAATTAAAAACTTAACTGCTTTTGCAACATCTTCGGCTTCGCCTACGCGTTTTAGTAAGGTTTGGTTAATCACTCGTTGACGATACACTTCGTCAAACTGTGGATTATTTTCTGGCCATTGTACAGGCCCTGGTGCCACCGCATTAACCCGCACTTCAGGACTTAATTCATGCGCTAATGATTTGGTGAGTGTGACTAACCCCGCTTTAGCAACGCTGTAAACGATGTAACCTTTTTTTGGCCGCTCTACGTGCATGTCGGTAATGTTGATAATGCACCCATTATTTTTGCGTAATTCTGTCGCTGCCGCTTGCGACAAAAACAATGGTGCTTTTAAATTACTGCCTATCAAATCTAGCCACTTTGATTCATCAATATCACCAATTTCACTGGCATAATAAGTCGACGCATTGTTAATCAGCACATCTAAATGGCCAAAGTGGTTGATAGTTTCCGCAATTAAATTAGGTAAGCTCGCAATATTCAATAAGTCTCCTTGAATAATGGCTACGGAATTTGGCCGTCGCAAATTAAGCTCAGCTTGTAGCGCGCGCGCTTCATTAAGTGAACTTTTATAGTGAATCATTAAGTTCATGCCTTCAGCATGTAGCAGTCGACAAATCGCCGCACCTACACGTTTGGCGCCACCAGTAATTAGAACTACTTTATTTGTAATGGTAGATTCCACGCTTTAATCCAATCTTGATTGTTAGCTATTATAATCTAACTATATGACTACATTACCCACGCCATCGACAGACGCTAAAAAACATAGCGAGCAAATCACTTCACTCATCCGCCACACAATAGAAGAAGCTGGTGGTTGGTTAGATTTTTTTCAGTTTATGCAGTTGGCACTTTATGCCCCTAGCTTAGGTTATTACAGCGCAGGTAGTCAAAAGTTCGGCGATTCTAAAAAAAATGGGGGGGATTTTGTGACTGCGCCTGAAATTTCCCCCCTGTTTGCGCAAACTATTTCTAGGCAAATTGAGCAGGTTTTACAGGAAGTTGATGGCGATATACTTGAGCTTGGCGCAGGTACGGGAAAATTAGCCGCTGATGTATTGCTAACGTTAGCGAGATTAAATAGATTGCCCTCTAAGTACTTTATTCTAGAAGTCAGTAATCATTTACGCCAAGTTCAGTTAGAAACTTTGCAAAAAAAACTACCAGCCGACTTAATACAGCGGGTGGAGTGGCTCAATGAACTGCCAGTAAAGTTTCAAGGTGTAGTGATGGCCAATGAGGTATTAGACGCGATTCCAGTGCATATGGTGCATGTCGAAAAGCAAGGTTTAAGCGAGCGCGGTGTGGCATGGCGTGATGGATTTGTATGGCAAGACAAAGTAATGACAAGGGAAGATTTATTGGGGGCTGCTGTCAAGCAGCGCTTAGCAGAAGGTTATATTACAGAGTTTTGTCCGGCAGCTAGCGGCTTGATTGCTAGTCTTGCCCGCATACTGCAACACGGCATCATTCTGATGATTGATTATGGATTTTCAGCGCGTGAGTATTATCATCCTCAACGCAATCAAGGCACCCTTATGTGCCATTATCAACATTATGCGCACACGGAGCCGCTAATCAATGTGGGTCTGCAAGACATTACAGCGCATGTAGATTTTACAAGCATCGCCTATGCAGGCGTCAATAATGGCCTAACCTTAAGTGGTTTTTGTAGCCAAGCGCAATTTTTAATGAATTGCGGTATTTTAGAGATTATGTCGCAAGTCTCGCCACAAGATATGGCAAGTTATGCGCCACTTGCCGCAGCCGCGCAAAAACTATTGTCCCCTGCAGAAATGGGGGATTTATTTAAGGTGATAGCATTTAGTAAAAACCTTGAAGAGCCTCTCATCGGTTTTGCGAATGGCGATAAATCTCACACTTTATAACATGTTCCTATGAGCATTAAGTCTTTGAAAAGCTCAGGGAACAGCGCAAATAACGAGTAATTGCTATAATGTCGTTCATGACTACATTAATTCCAACAGAAGAAGTCCTGAGCCAATCAACTGCTAAAGACGGTGATTTAAGAAATCGGCGTATTCGGAGTTTTGTCTTACGCCAAGGTAGAGTGACTAAAGGTCAAGCATACGCTTTAGAAATTGGGTTGCCAAAATTTGGCATTAGCTATGCATCAGAAATATTAGATTTAGATGAAAAATTCAACCGTATAGACAGTAAAAAAATATTAGAAATAGGGTTTGGTATGGGCGAAACCACTGCAAAAATCGCTCAAACTTTACCTGAATGTGATTTCCTTGCGGCGGAGGTTCATACGCCAGGAGTTGGTGCCCTTCTTAAGTTAATTGAAGAGCTAGCACTTACTAACATTCGAATTGTTCAGCATGATGTCGTGGAAGTGTTGCAAAATATGCTGGCAAATTCTAGCCTAGATGGCATACATATTTTCTTTCCTGATCCTTGGCATAAAAAGCGTCATCATAAGCGTAGGTTAATTCAAGCTGAGTTTGTAAAATTGCTCTGTACCAAATTAAAAGTAGGGGCTTATTTGCACGTTGCTACTGATTGGCAAGAATATGCCCAATGGGTATTGGAAGTATTGAGTGCAGAATCACAATTGCAAAATACAGCCGAGACTTATGCGGAAAAGCCTAGCTACAGACCGCTAACAAAGTTTGAAAATCGTGGGATAAAACTGGGGCATGGCGTTTGGGATATGGTATTTACCAAGAAGTAACGGTCACTGTAAATGATGCTTACTTAATTAACTTATTGCTAAGTTTGGGTAATTATCTAATCCTCACTTTTACCATCATCCATATTAAAAGATTTTCGTACTAAATCTTCGGGCTCTTCTGCAAATAACCATTTACCAATCACCTTTTCTGCTTCTTCAACGCCTTGCTTTTTCAAGCTAGAAAAAAGCTGTATGGTGCACTCGCTGTGGTAGTGGTTGCCCCAAGTTTCAATGAGCTCTTTGCGAACACGATTTAAGGTTAGGCTAGCTTCGCCGCGCGATAATTTATCAGACTTAGTCAATAACACATGAACTGGTTTCCCACTTGGACAAAACCAATCCAACATCTGACGGTCTAGTGGGGTGAGTGGGTGACGGCTATCCATGACTAGCACCAATCCACCTAAGCTTGAGCGTTCGCTTAAATAGCGAGCAAGTACATTTTGCCAGTGTGCGCGCATGGATTCAGGCACTTTGGCATAGCCATAGCCTGGCAAATCCACTAAATGTCTGTCATTGCCAAGCGTGAAAAAATTAATAAGTTGCGTGCGACCAGGTTGTTTACTGACAAACGCTAGACGATTATGGTTGGCTAAGGTGTTAAGTGCGCTAGATTTACCGGCGTTAGAGCGGCCGGCAAAAGCAACTTCAATGCCGCTTGCAATGGGTAAATCACGTAAGTGGTGTGCTGAGATATAAAAAGCAGCATTTTGGAACAGTGGCATGAAAATCCGATTCTATTTGGCTGGGCTAACGTAGCTTAGTTGCTGACTATTGCGATAGTCTAGTAA
>CANNEG010000010.1:0-27674 GCA_947503455.1 Betaproteobacteria bacterium | reverse complement strand
CCCAGTGCATTACTTTCAATGAAAGCACGTCTAGGTTCAACGTTATCACCCATCAGCGTCGTGAAAATTTCATCGGCTGCAATTGCATCATCTATCTGTACTTTCAATAGACGACGAACTGTTGGGTCCATGGTAGTTTCCCATAGCTGTGAAGGATTCATCTCACCCAAGCCTTTATAGCGTTGAATATTAAGGTTGTGTTTTGCCTCTTCTAACAACCAATCTAGCGCTTGCTTGAAAGTGGCAATCTCAGACTCTTTTTCACCACGTTTAATGACAGCACCTTCACCCAATAAACCTTGTAGCATCGCTGACATTTTGCTGATTTGTCTATAATCGCCTGAGCCTAAAAATTCAGCATTAATAACGCAACACTGCAAATTACCATGCACAAACTTATTAATTTCTAAGCGATATTCATTGGCCTCTGCATCAAAACCAACAATCACTTCGCTACCAATTGCACCAAGAATAGGACGTAGCTTTTCTGCCGCCACTTCGGTACTTTCTTTTGTAGCTAAACTCAATTCACCTAAATCTTGCATAGCGCGAAGAACGCTTTCATCATAATGCGATGCAATTCTACGAATTACTGCTTCGGTCAGCACCATTTGCTTAGCAATTTCAGTCAGCGGTGCACCAGTAATCATTGCACCGTCGGTTTTGGTGATAAGTTCCGCACCCTTAAGTGCTGATTGTAACAAGTATTGATCTAACTCTTGCTGATCTTTTAAATAACGCTCATCTTTACCTTGTTTGACCTTGTATAGCGGTGGTTGCGCGATGTAAATATGACCACGTTCTACTAATTCCGTCATTTGGCGATAGAAGAATGTGAGTAATAAAGTACGGATATGTGCACCATCGACGTCCGCATCGGTCATGATAATAATACGATGATAACGTAATTTTTCTGCATTAAAATCAGCTTTACCAATACTGGTACCAAGCGCCGTAATAAGTGTAGCGATTTCCTGTGAGCCTATTAATTTATCAAAACGCGCTTTTTCCACATTCAGGATTTTACCTTTTAGTGGCAAAATCGCTTGAAACTTACGGTCACGTCCCTGCTTAGCTGAGCCACCCGCTGAGTCACCCTCGACTAGGTAAATTTCACATTTAGCTGGATCACGTTCTTGGCAATCTGCCAATTTACCAGGCAGGCCCATGGTATCCATAACCCCTTTACGGCGAGTTATTTCACGTGCTTTACGAGCGGCTTCACGTGCGCGCGCTGCATCTACAATTTTTCCTACGATAATTTTGGCATCAGCTGGGTTCTCTTGTAAAAACTCCGCTAATTTAGCTGAAACCACTTCTGAGACAACCGGTTGAACTTCAGATGAAACCAACTTATCTTTAGTTTGTGAAGAGAATTTTGGATCTGGCACTTTAACGGACAATACGCAGCAAATCCCTTCGCGCATATCATCGCCCATTGTTTCAACTTTGGCTTTTTTTGCCATCTCTGTTTGTTCTATATATTGATTTAGCGTGCGCGTCATAGCAGTACGTAGGCCCGT
The DNA here is from genome assembly GCA_947503455.1 of Betaproteobacteria bacterium. Lineage (GTDB taxonomy): Bacteria > Pseudomonadota > Gammaproteobacteria > Burkholderiales > Methylophilaceae > Methylotenera. Next base: position 26,151 of record CANNEG010000010.1, on the reverse strand, counting down.
TAAATGGGTACCGCCATCTCGTTGAGGAATATTATTAGTGAAACATTGCACGGTTTCACTATATGAATCATTCCATTGCATCGCCACTTCGATGGTCATGCCATCTTTTTCCCCTATCGCATAAAATGTTTTGGGATGAAGCACAGTTTTAGTACGGTTCATGTATTCCACAAACCCTTTTATACCGCCAGAATAAGCAAAGTTTTCACTTTTGCCGTTACGCTGATCTATCAACTCAATTTTTACACCATTATTTAGAAATGATAGTTCACGAATACGTTTAGCTAAAATTTCAAAATGGTATTCAACTAAAATAAAAGTTTCTACTGATGCTAAAAAATGTACTTCTGTACCGCGTTTTTCAGTTTTTCCTGTCATCGCAAGTGGCGCCATAGCAACACCGCGCTGAAATTCCATTTGATGTATTTCGCCATTACGGTAAATTTTTAAGCGCAGCCAATCAGAGAGTGCATTGACCACTGAGACACCTACACCATGTAAGCCGCCAGACACTTTATAAGAATTTTGATCAAACTTACCGCCTGCATGCAGTTCTGTCATCACAATTTCTGCGGCTGAACGTTTTACCGTTTTAATATCATCATATTTAATATCAGTTGGAATGCCGCGCCCATTGTCTGTCACGGTAATTGAGTTATCTAAATGAATAGTGACTTTAATCTCATTACAATGTCCTGCTAACGCCTCGTCGATAGCGTTATCCAGCACCTCAAATACCATGTGATGCAAACCTGAACCATCTGAGGTGTCGCCAATATACATACCTGGGCGCTTACGTACCGCATCTAAGCCCTCTAGGATTTTAATACTCGATGAATCGTAATCGGGTGTTACTGCTTTATTTTCAGCCATACTGGTTTTCTTTATTAAATATTTAGTGGTTTAGTTTTTATTTTAAATCTATTAAAAGTTTCACGTGAAACATTTATCTAGATGATTATTTATATACGCATTGGCATAACAACATATTTGTAATCTGCATCATTTGGTAATGTAATTAAACAACTACTATTTGCATCCGCGAATGAAAAAGTAGCTTTTTCGCTATTGGTATTATTTAAAACATCAATTAAGTATGTGACGTTAAAGCCAATATCCAGTGTATCACCGATATAACTTACTTCTAACTCTTCTTCTGCTTCTTCTTGATCACTATTTGTACTAATTAGTTTTAAGTTGTTATTACTCAAAACCATACGTATGCCACGATACTTTTCATTAGATAGGATAGAGGCGCGCTGCATTGCTAACAACACACTAACCCTATCTGTAGTGAATGAGTTTTGATGTCCTGTAGGTATTACACGGTTGTAATCCGGGAATTTCCCATCAATAACTTTAGAGATTAATTTAAAGTTGCTAAAACTAAAGTTAACTTGATTACTCGCCAATTCAATTTGAACATCTTCATCACTGTCATCTAGTAATTTAATTAATTCAACTACTGTTTTCCGCGGCAATATAACATCTTGTTTTTCATAACTTTGTTTTAATTCTGTTGAAGTAAAACTTAATCGATGGCCATCTGTACCTACAATATTTAATCGATTATTTGATATTTCAAATAATAATCCATTTAAATAATAACGAATGTCTTGTTGAGCCATTGCAAATTCAACTTGCTTAAATAGATCTTTTAATTGGCGTTGGCCAATTACCACCATCGTGCTGGCACCTACTGTTTTTGTCATTACTGGATAATCAGCAGCTGGTAAAGTTTGTAAATTAAAACGACTTTTACCTGCCTTTAATGTGATACGGCTATCATTAGTTGCCATGTTAATTTCTGAACTATCCGGCAATGATCTACATATATCTAATAACTTTTTAGCTGATATCGTCGTTGAAAAATCACCTGTTGTAGCGCTATCAATAGAAAGAGATATTTGCATTTCTAAATCAGTAGCGGTTAACTGAATTTTGTTTTGTTTTGCTTCTAATAATAAATTAGAAAGTATCGGTAAAGTATGTCGTTTTTCAACAATACTAGTAACTGAAGTTAAAGGCTTCAATAATGTTTCACGGTTGATTTGTATATTCATCTTTATAACCTAAATAATATATATATAAATAATAACAATAATAATAGAGCGTTTTTTTGTGGATAACTGATTATTTTACAGATAAATCAGTCTCTTATTGCCTATATTTTTATCTTAATAAAAGCATATTCTACTGTGGATAGATTGTTGAGTAAAAATTACAAATAACTAATATGCAACCTTATACTCAAATTATCCACAGTTAATTCTCAACTTAACTTAAACAATTAATCCCTTATTACTTGTATTAAAAAACTAATATCTCTTGTAAAAGTAGGATCATTTTGCCTTAATAAATCAATTTCATCACAAGCATGCATCACTGTTGTGTGGTGTCTGCCACCAAATGCTTCACCAATCTCCGGAAAGCTATGATTTGTTAACTCTCGAGATAAAGCCATAGCAATTTGCCGCGGACGCGCAAAATTACGCGTCCGTTTCTTACTATACATTTCAGCAACTTTTATTTTGTAATAGTCAGCGACAGTTTTTTGAATATTTTCCATTGTTACCTGTCTTCCGCGTACTGCAATTAAATCACGTAGCGCATCTTTAGCTAGATGCACATCAATTGCATGGCCAGTAAATTTTGCCATTGCTATCACACGATTTAAAGCTCCCTCCAACTCTCTGACACTGGATCGTATTTGTTTTGCCATAAAAAATGCAACATCTTCCGGTAGGGTTAAATTAACCGCTTCGGCTTTCTTTAGCAAAATAGCCACGCGCATTTCAAGTTCTGGCGGCTCAACTGCAACAGTCAAACCCCAACTAAAGCGCGTTCTAAGTCGCTCATCAACGTCTATTATTTCTTTGGGGTAGGTGTCGCAAGTAATTACAATTTGTTTCTTTGCCTCAATTAATGAGTTAAATGCATAGAAAAATTCTTCTTGCGTCCGTGTTTTTTTTGCAAAAAATTGAATATCATCAATCAGCAGTAAATCTAAAGAATGATATTGACGTTTAAATTCATCAAAAGCTTTATGCTCGTATGCTTTCACTACATCAGAGACGTAGCGCTCGGCATGTAAATAACGTATTTTGGCATCAGGATTATGTTGTTGTAGCTCATTACCGATTGCTTGTAATAGGTGTGTTTTACCTAGACCTACACCACCATAAATAAATAATGGGTTGTAGGCTGTTCCAGGGTTCTGCGCTACTTGTATTGCAGCTGCACGGGCTAATTGGTTCGCACGACCAGTTACATAATTACTAAAATTAAAAGCACTATTCAAACCAGAACTTACTTTTGTAGCATCATTATTTTTTTTGTTGGAAAGTTTTGGTGATGTGCTCGGCTGAATCTTTAAAGATTCAGCAAAATCTAAAGAAGATTTTGCATCAGCCTTAATTGTAGATTTTGTTTTTGAATCAAGATCTGAAACATTATTAGAAATAACAAATTCAATTTGAATATCTGTTAACTTTGATTCATGTGCAAATTGTTCAATTTTTTTAATGAAACGATCTTTTACCCATTGCATTACAAATCTATTGGGCGCGACTATGCGCACTGTAATATCCTCTATCTCTACATATAGCGGCTTAATCCAGGTATTAAATTGTTGGGTTGATAGCTCTTGCTCAAAACGACTGAGACAAGTAGGCCAAAAATTTTTCATCTATAGTTGTTAACCTTAGCTAGCAGATTGATAACAATGAAGTTATTATAAGTAATTGTTTTTATTGTAATATGTAAGAAATAATGTACAATAAATCAAAGTTATTTACATTATTAACAAGCGTCTTATTTTAGCTTGTTTAACTTAACTTATCCACAGGCATTTGCTGTGATAACAAAACTAAATAAACGTTGACAAAATAGGCTGTTATCGTGTCTAATAGCGCCCTTTATAGCTTTTTGCTTGTTGGAGTATTACATGAAACGTACATATCAACCGTCTAAAACACGTCGCGCCACTACACATGGCTTTTTAGTTCGCATGGCAACTAAAGGTGGTCGTGCAGTAATCGCACGTCGTCGCGCTAAAGGTCGCAAACGTCTAGGTCTGTAATTTAGAGCCCATTAAGGCTTTATATTGCCTCGCAATATTATCAACATTCGTATTAATTACAGTGTTATAGATAATGGTGCAAACATACAGGCTTGTTAAGCAAGCCAAAATGATTAAAACGGATGATTTTTCATCCGTTTTTAATTTCCGCAAACGTATTTCTACGCAGTATTTAGCGATACACTATCAGCCAAATACGCAGCAACGTGCGCGCTTGGGTTTGGTGGTAGGTAAAAAAACCGCTAAATTAGCCGTGAGTAGAAATTATATGCGGCGTGTTTTACGAGAACTGTTTAGACTAGGTCAACATGAAATTTGCCATGTTGATTTAATTATTAGAGTGCAGAAAAAATTTAGTAAAGTGGATTTAATTCAAATTAAACAAGAATTTAATACATTAATACAAAAGTTAAATCAGCGCGTAAACTTAAATGCACAAATCAGCAACACTATAAACACAGCTCCTAAAGATAACTAATGAATATAATGGCGCGCATATTAATGTGGATGATTAGGGCTTATCAAGTAATACTTAGTCCACTCTTTGGCCAACAATGTCGTTTTTACCCAACTTGCTCTCAGTACGCACTAGAAGCTATTAATAGGCATGGTGCTATAGTAGGTAGTTATTACACAATACGTCGACTCATGCGTTGCCATCCTTGGCATGCAGGTGGGCATGATCCCATTCCTTAAAACTTCAAATTACTAGAATTTTTTTAATATTTTATAAAAGATTGCTCAAAAAATCATGGATACAAGACGTTTAGTACTATTTGTTATATTTTCAATGTCTATTTTGATGCTGTGGGATGCATGGCAACGTCAGCATGCGCCGGCAGAGATAGTGCAACAAGTCGCTAGCAATAATGCAGATACAACGCCAACTAGCATTGCTAGTAGTGCTGTTAATACAAATGTAGCTGTAGACAATGATTACAAATTACAAGTAGGGCAACGCATTAGTGTTACGACTGATTTGTATAAAGCAGACATCGAAACTACTGGTGGTGACTTACGCAGACTTGAATTACTTAAACATCGCGCTGAGGATAATGACACATCAAACTTTGTGTTGTTAGATGATTCAGCCAAACCAATGACGTATGTAGCGCAAACGGGTTTGTTAGGCGCAGACTTGCCAACGCATAAATCACTATTTACGAGTGCTGCCACTCATTATCAAATGCAAGAAGGGCAAGACGCTTTAGAAGTACGGTTAAGTTCAGTCAGTAACGGCGTGGCGGTAGATAAAGTTTACACTTTCCATCGCAATAAATATGCGATTGACGTGAATTATGAAATCAAGAATGGCTCGCCATCAGCTATTACGCCTACAGTTTATTATCAAATTGTGCATGATAATGAGTCAAATCAAGGTTCAGCATTAATGCCAACTTTCACGGGCGGTTCTTACTATACTGATAGTGTGAAATTTAAAAAGCTTTCTTTTAAAGAAATGGCTAAAGAACCGCTTAGCGTTAGCTCAAACGATGGTTGGGTTGGCTTATTGCAACACTATTTTGTAAGTGCATGGATTCCTAAAGACGGTTTAGCGCGCGAGTTTTATACAGAAAAACTTAATGAGCATATGTATAGAATCGGTACAAAAAGTACATTAAGCAGCATAGCGCCAGGGGCAAGTTTAATCGTGCCAGCACGTTTATTTTCAGGCCCACAAACTAAACATGATTTAAGCTTAACTGCGCCTGGCTTAGAGTATACGGTTGATTATGGATGGTTAACAGTAGTTGCCGCACCACTATTTTGGGTGCTATCAAAAATTTACGGTTTGGTTAATAACTGGGGTGTGGCGATTATTCTGCTTACCTTATTAATTAAAGCCGCATTTTATCCATTATCTGCTAAGAGCTATCGCTCAATGGCGCAAATGCGTGAAATGGCCCCTCGTTTAGAAGCGCTAAAACAAAAATTTGGTGATGACCGTCAAAAAATGCAGATGGCAATGATGGACATCTACAAAACAGAAAAAATCAATCCAATGAGCGGTTGCTTACCAATTTTAATCCAGATCCCAGTATTTATTTCATTATATTGGATGCTGTTAGGCTCTGTTGAATTACGCCATGCGCCATTCTTTGGTTGGATTCAAGATCTTTCAGCGGTTGATCCTTACTACATTTTGCCAATAATCATGGGCCTGTCTATGATTATTCAAACTAAACTTAATCCTAAGCCTACCGACCCAATTCAAGCCAAAGTGATGACTTGGATGCCGGTAATATTCAGCGTATTCTTCTTCTTTTTCCCTTCAGGCCTAGTGCTGTATTGGGTCGTTAATAACATTATCTCAATTTGGCAGCAATGGTATGTGAACAAGTCAATTCACGCAGCGGCCTTGTTAAAAAAATCAGGTGGCAAGCACTAAGCTACCAGACACCATCGCCGCCATCGCCACCGCTAGTGGTGCTGGCGGCATTGGTGTTGTAAGAGTCTCCGGACCAGCGGTGCAACTTATCGCAGCACAGGTGCTAGGTAGTTGTCCGGCGCCACGCCACGCATCTTATCTAGATTTTAAGCAAGCTAATGGCGATTTAATCGACCGTGGCATTGCGATTTTTTATCCTAATCCCCACTCATATACTGGCGAAGATGTGCTTGAGTTACAAGCGCACGGCGGTACTGCATTGATGCAGATTTTATTGGCGCGCTGTATCGTTTTGGGCGCACGTCAAGCCGAGCCCGGTGAATTTACTCGCCGCGCATATTTGAATGACAAAATTGATTTAGCCCAAGCTGAGGCAGTTGCTGATGTTATTAATGCCGCCACCATTGAAGCTGCTAAAAGCGCAGTGCGATCACTATCTGGTGAGTTTTCGCAACGTATTAGTGCGCTACTTTTAAAGTTGATTGATTTGCGGATGTTTGTAGAAGCCTGCTTGGATTTTCCAGAAGAAGAAATTGATTTTATTACGCAAGGCCGAGTGGCAGAAAAATTAGCATCAATCATTACTGAGTTAAATTCAGTATTTTCTAAAGCTAAACAGGGTAGCTTATTGCGCGAAGGTATTAATGTTGTTTTGGTGGGTCAGCCCAACGTGGGAAAATCGAGTTTGATGAATCAGTTGGCTGGAGAGGAAATTGCGATAGTAACTTCAATTGCTGGTACAACACGCGATACCATTAAAAATGCGATTCAAATAAATGGCGTACCTTTACATGTCATTGATACTGCAGGCTTGCGTGAAACGGATGATGAAGTAGAAAAATTCGGTATTGCGCGAACTTGGCGAGCTGCAGAAAGCGCCAACATCGCATTATTATTAGTAGATGCAGCTCATGGTATTACTGAAACTGAAAAATCGATTTTAGCGCGGTTGCCGCAAGAAATTCGCAAAATTTGGGTGCATAATAAAATTGATGTTGCTAATGAGTTGGCCTTAGCCAAAGAAATTAATGGTGCCATGCATATTTATCTTTCGGCTAAAACAGGCGCTGGTTTAGAGTTATTAAAAAGTCATTTATTAAAACTCGCCGGCTATGAAAATAATTCTGAAGGTGTTTTTATGGCACGCGCCAGACATTTAGAAGCCTTGCTTAAAGTGGAGACACACTTATCAATAGCAGGCCAACAAATAAAATCAGCAGAATTATTAGCAGAAGAGCTAAGAATTGCTCAAACCGCGTTAGGTAGCATTACAGGTGAATTTACCCCTGATGATTTACTGGGAGAGATATTCAGTAAATTTTGTATAGGAAAATAAGGCTCGCCACATCAGTTTTTCTTATGTTTGCTAAAGGCGCATCAAGTAGCGTAATTATAATTCTCCCCATGTTTCACGTGAAACATGGGGAGAAAAGCGAAGCTTCAGCATTCGATTGAATGACATTTACCATTTTTAAGAATTGTTTGTAGGTATGATCTGAGCTGACTAAGTGGTGACGTTCTAAATGACGTAGTTCGTAGTGGAGTTCTTACAAAAGCTAGGCGTTAAAAAAGCAGTGTTTCACGTGAAACACTGCTTTTTTAATTTGAACACCAAGATTCGCTAGCTTGCAACCTTGGCCGCTAGAAAGCGTAAGCCTTATTTTTTAGGGCTAGGTGTTTTTTCTGTTAACACGTAAGTGATGTAACTTGCTTTTTCTGCAGCAGTACAGTCACTACCGATAATTTCGGTGCAGTGCTGTGTGAATTTAGCTTCAACTTTTTCAAAGTCAGCAAAGCGTTTAGCATTAACTGCTGGTGATAATGGTTGAATTGCTTTACGCGTTACAGTATGTTTGCCGTTGTCAGCTGGGTTTACTGTGTGGCATGATGCGCAAGCCATTTCTTTACCGTTGCCAAGTTTAACTTTACGATTGTAAAAGAATTTACCATCAGCAACTGTTGGGCCTGCATACTCAGGATTGACCGCTTTAGCTTGCGTAGTGTAAATCATGATTAATTTTTCTGCATTGGCAACACTGGCTTGTGCATTAATAGCAGTAAGGCCAAGTAATGCTACTAAAAGAATATTTAAATTTTTCATTTGGTACTCCATCTTAATTAATAAAAAAGTAATCTTGCTAAACAATCATGTTCCACGTGACATGATAAAGCAGTTTGATCTAATTTGCTTTAGATTTTTAGTTAAGCCTAATTTTAGGCCAACTTTGTTAAGAAATTGTGTCTTTTTTGTAAATGCATCCACTTGACTCATTTTGGCAGTTTAATCACTCTAAAAAACGTGCTTTTACATGACTATTAGCGGCTATTACAGTAAAATCTAGCCTTTGTGCAAATGATTGCCAATTAACAGAAAGATAAGCTTAAGCACATGAATTTTCCTGATATTTTTGATGTAATAGTTGTGGGTGGCGGTCATGCCGGTACCGAGGCGGCACTTGCAAGTGCCAGAATGGGGCAAAAAACCCTATTGCTTACACACAACATCGAAACTTTAGGGCAAATGTCGTGTAATCCAAGTATTGGCGGTATAGGTAAAGGTCATTTGGTTAAAGAGATTGATGCGTTAGGCGGGGCTATGGCTGCTGCAACTGACGAAGGTGGAATTCAATTTCGCATATTAAACTCTAGTAAGGGCCCGGCGGTTCGTGCTACGCGCGCTCAGGCAGATAGGGTGTTGTATAAGGCGGCGATTAGAAGGCGTTTAGAAAATCAGACTAACCTTTGGCTGTTTCAACAAGCGGTGGATGACATCATATTAGATGGCGATCGTGCAGCTGGCGTGGTAACGCAAATCGGTTTGCGCTTTAATGCAAAATCTGTAGTGCTCACGGCGGGTACTTTTTTGGGTGGTCTGGTGCATGTTGGTATGCAAAGTTACAGTGCGGGCCGTGCAGGTGACCCGCCGGCCATTTCTTTGGCCGCACGTCTGCGCGAAATTGGTTTGCCAGCAGGCAGGCTAAAAACAGGCACGCCCCCACGAATTGACGGTCGCACCATTGATTATTCTGTAATGACGATGCAACCTGGGGATGACCCAGTTCCCGTATTTTCATTTTTGGGTAATGCGGCGCAGCACCCGGCTCAACTACCCTGCTGGATTACGCATACTAATGAACGTACCCACGATATTATTCGTAGCGGTTTAGATCGTTCGCCTATGTACACTGGCGTGATAGAGGGGGTGGGGCCGCGATACTGTCCGAGTGTAGAAGATAAAATTCATAGGTTTGCTGACAAAGAGTCGCATCAGATATTCTTAGAGCCAGAAGGCTTAACTACCAATGAAGTTTATCCTAATGGGATATCAACTAGTTTGCCATTCGATATTCAGTTGGCGTTAGTGCGCTCGGTTAAGGGTTTGGAGCATGCACATATTCTACGTCCAGGTTATGCCATCGAATACGATTATTATGACCCGCGCGGCTTAAAAAGCTCGCTAGAAACCAAAACAGTGCGAGGCTTATTTTTTGCTGGGCAAATTAACGGCACGACAGGCTATGAAGAAGCCGCCGCCCAAGGGTTGTTGGCAGGTGCAAATGCGGCACTTTACGCGCAAGGTAAAGAATCTTGGTGCCCCGCCCGTGATGAGGCGTATTTGGGTGTGTTGGTGGATGACTTAATTACACGCGGCGTTACCGAACCTTATCGGATGTTTACTAGTCGGGCTGAGTACAGGCTACAACTTAGAGAAGATAATGCGGATATGCGTCTCACAGAAATCGGTCGAAAATTAGGTTTGGTTGATGATGTGCGCTGGGACGTTTTTAGTAGCAAGCTGGAAGCGGTTAGCCGTGAACAAGAGCGGCTCAAGAAAACTTTCGTACAGCCGGCAAATCTACCGGTTGAAAAAATGGTAGAAATGTTTGGAAAACCATTAGAGCATGAATATAGTTTGTTTGAATTATTGCGGCGTCCGGAAGTGAGTTATGAGGCACTTTTATCATTAGGTGAAATTGGGTTGGGTGAGTTGGAGTCAGCGGTGCGCGAACAAGTAGAAATTGCTGCCAAATATCAAGGTTATATAGATCGCCAAACCGACGAAGTGGAACGTAGTCGTGGTCAAGAGAATACAAAACTGCCAAGCGATTTAGATTACCGTGAAATCCATGGCTTACCCATTGAGGCGCAACAAAAACTCAATGCACAAAAACCAGAAACAATCGGTCAGGCTGGCCGTATTTCAGGCATCACACCTGCTGCAATTTCATTGTTATTGGTTTATTTAAAACGCAAAGCGCGTAGTAAAACCATAGAGCAAGCTGCATGACTTTACAAGAGACGTTGCAAGCTAAGTTAGCGGCTGGCTTGCTTGCAATGGGTTTGCAAATTAGCAATGAAAAACAAGTTAAGCTAATTGCTTATTTGTTACTCATTGTTAAATGGAACAAGGTTCATAACCTGACCGCTGTACGTGAGCCATTAGAAATGGTGACCTTGCATTTGTTAGATAGCATAAGCGTGTTGCCTCATGTTCAATCTTTGGGCGCAACCAGTTTATTGGACGTTGGCGCGGGGGCTGGTTTGCCTAGCATTCCACTGGCTATTTGCTTGCCAGAGTTACAGGTGACCGCAATTGACTCGGTACAAAAAAAGACTAGTTTTATGCGGCAAGTCAAAGGTGAATTGGACTTAAGTAATTTTCATGTATTAGCCGGACGTGTAGAGACTTTCAAAATAGAAAGCTTTAATCAAGATACCGGGTTTGATGTGATTATTTCACGTGCATTTTCTGAGATTGGCCTATTTATTAAGTTAACAAAACACTTGCTAGCAGATGGTGGGCAGTGGCTAGCCATGAAAGGCGTTGTGCCTGAGCATGAATTTGAAAACCGTGAGTTTAAAGCATTAAGTTTTAAAAATGGCGGTATACAAGTGGGTAAAATTGAAGTGTTAAAAGTAGCTGGTTTAGATGCTGAGCGGCATCTAATCTTTTTAAACCCGAGTTTTTTGTAAGTTTATTAAATTAAAAAATAGATCATATGAGAATTTTAGCTATTACTAATCAAAAAGGCGGCGTGGGTAAAACTACGACTTGTGTTAACTTGGCCGCTAGTTTGGCAAGTTTAGGGAAAAAAGTTTTACTGATAGATCTTGATCCCCAAGGGAATGCCAGCACTGGAAGTGGTATTGATAAAACACATCTAAAACATAGTATTTATCATGTGCTGATTGGTGAAAAAACACTGAAAGAAGTGATTTTAAGCAGCGAAAAAGGTGGTTTTGATGTTGCGCCGTCTAATCGTGAATTGGCAGGAGCTGAAGTCGAGTTGGTGAATGAGTTGGCACGTGAAAACCGTTTAAAAGTTGCCATAGCCAAGTTGGTGAATGCTGAGGATGGTATATCTTATGATTTCGTGTTGCTTGATTGCCCGCCCGCTTTAAATTTAGTGACGGTCAATGCGCTAACTGCATCCAACGCCGTATTAATCCCGATGCAGTGTGAGTATTATGCGTTAGAAGGTCTTTCTGATTTGGTTAATACGATTAAAAAAGTACGTGCGCGCTTAAATCCAACCTTAGAGATCGAAGGCTTGTTACGCACCTTGTTTGATAATCGCAATATGTTGGCACAGCAAGTGTCGGCTCAGCTTATCAGTCATTTTGGCGATAAGGTTTATAAAACAATTATTCCGCGCAACATTCGTTTGGCCGAAGCGCCAAGCTATGGCTTGCCTGTGCTGAGCTACGATAAAAGCTCAAAGGGGTCGCAGGCTTATGTGGAGTTGGCGAAAGAAGTGACAGAGAAAGACAATATAAGCAAAGAGAAAAAATATGGTTAAACTAAAAGGCTTAAATAGAGGCTTGGGTCGTGGACTAGACTCATTATTAGCGGGCGATATGGGGACTGTGGGCGAGGCAGATTCGCTGTTAATGCTCAAGGTGGAACAATTACGCCCTGGTAAATACCAGCCACGTAGCTATATGGATGATGCGGCTTTGCAGACTTTGGCGGCTTCAATTAAAGCCCAGGGTATTATGCAGCCCATTTTAGTGCGCCATATTGATGATGAGCAATATGAAATCATCGCCGGTGAACGTCGTTGGCGAGCAAGTAAAATGGCGGGCCTAGAAGAAATACCTGTGTTGGTGCGTGAAATTGCCGATGAAGCTGCATTAGCAATGGCGCTCATTGAAAATATCCAGCGGGAAAATTTAAATCCGCTAGAAGAAGCGCAAGGCATCAAGCGGTTAATTGATGAATTTGCCATGACTCATGAAAAAGCAGCATTAGCCGTCGGCCGTTCACGTGTTGCAGTCTCTAACTTATTACGCTTACTAAATCTATGTGCGCCAGTGCAGGATATGTTGATGCATGGAAGAATAGATATGGGGCATGCACGTACCTTAATTGGTTTGAGTGGTGCGCAACAAGTGATGTTGGCTGAAGAAATTATTCAAAATAATTTTTCAGTGCGTGATGCAGAGGGTTTGGTTAAAAAACATAACGAACAAGTATCGCCAGTTGTTAAAGAAAATAGTCAAAAATTAGGTCACAAAACCAAAGTTAATCATGACGTTTTAAGTCTACAAGAAGCATTAAGTGATAAATTAGGTGCGACCGTCAACATTAAAGCTGGAGCTAACGGTGCTGGTACATTGAAAATTAACTATGCAAATTTAGATCAACTGGACGAGATTATTAGCAAAATTATGCGCTAAGTGTTTCATTTTGCTTGAACTTAGCTCTTGACTAAAGTGCGGTAATAATTCAGAATCGCGGTCTTTGCTAAACGATGAAACTAGGAGTCGTGAAAGCAATAACAGTTTAAGTGTCAAAATTAACTAGGTTTAAGTCATTGTCAGCATCCATCACATCCGATGTTTTTAGTAAAATGCTTAAAGTTCAACTAGTAGCAACGTTGGTGGTTGCGGTAGTGGCGCTGTTAGTTTCAGGATTAAATGCAAGTGTTTCAGCGGTACTAGGTGGCGCATCAGTTTTATTAGGGGCGATAACGGCCACTTTAATTGCAAAACGAAGTGCAGGTGCAGAAGATCCCACTGCAATTTTAGTCAATCTGCTAAAAGCGGAAGCAGTAAAAATTTTAGTGATTATCATTTTGTTGGCAATCATTTTTAATGTGTATAAGCAGCTGGTGCCATTTGCACTGATTGCAGGATTGGCAGCAGCAGCACTGTTTTCAGGTGCAGCCCTTAGTAGATTAAAAGTTTAATTTAAACAAACAATTTAGTTAGAGTAAATATTAGATTATGGCTACAGAACACGCACTCACCCCATCGAGCTACATTACGAACCATTTAAGCTTTAACGCTAAACCTATTGGTGACGGTAGTTTTTGGGTATTAAATTACGACAGCTTAATTATGTCAGTATTACTGGGTGTACTAGTAATGGGCTTAATCTGGTGGGTAGCTCGTGGCGCATCTTCAGGCGTGCCAAGTAAAGGTCAGGCATTCGTTGAATTAATTTTTGGTTTTGTAGACGAGCAAGTTAAAAACATATTTCACGGCAATCGCCATAGTTTTATTGCACCAACAGCATTAACGGTATTTCTATGGGTTTTAGCCATGAACGCCATGGACTTCTTACCGGTAGATGTAATGCACCATTTCGTTTACGCGCCACTTGGCTTAGAGCATTGGCGTAGTGTCCCAACTTCAGACATCAATACTACATTTGCACTGGCATTAGCGGTGTGGATTCTTATGATTTTCTTCTCAATCAAAGTTAAAGGCTTGGGCGGTTGGATTCACGAGTTATTCTGTGCTCCATTTGGCTCACCGAGTTTTGCTGCACCAAAAAGCTTAGGCGGTGCAATTGGCATGTTGTTAAGCCCATTATTATTTGTTGCAAACTTTGCTTTCAACCTTATTGAATATATCTCCAAGCCACTTTCACATTCATTGCGGTTATTCGGCAATATGTATGCGGGTGAGGTTATTTTCTTGCTGATTGGCTTATGGGCCGCAACAGGCGTAACTGGAACAATTTTTGGTGCGATTTTAGGTGCTGGTTGGTCAATCTTCCACATTTTAATCGTAGCATTGCAAGCGTTTATTTTTATGATGTTGACCGTGGTTTATCTAGCCATGGCACATGAATCGCATTAGTTTTAAGTAGTTTTATTTTAATAAGTAGTTTTTAGTTGTAAGTTTAATTTTAGAGAGGGTAACAAAATGGATTCTTTAGCAATGATTCAAGCGTACACAGGCGTTGGTATTGGTTTAATTATTGGTTTAGGCGCTGCAGGTGCTTGTATCGGTATTGGTATTATGTGCGCAAGCTTTTTAGAAGGCGCTGCTCGTCAACCAGAAATGATTCCACAATTGCAAGGTAAAGTATTCTTGCTATTAGGTCTTATCGATGCTTCTTTCATTATTGGTGTTGGTCTAGCAATGATGTTTGCATTTGCTAACCCATTATTAAGCGTAGTTGCTAAGTAATTTAGCTTAAATAATTTGGTTGCTGGTTTGCAATAGCATCTGGCGCAAATTAAACGACTTAAATATTGGAGTAAGTAATGAACATCAACTTTACACTTATCGCACAAGCCATCGCATTTGCTGTGTTGATTTGGTTCACAGTGAAATTCGTTTGGCCACCGCTATTATCAGCGATTGAAACGCGCCAAAAGGAAATTGCTGATGGTTTGGCAGCAGCTTCAGAAGGCAGAAATGCTTTAGAAGTAGCTGCTAAAAAATCAGAAATAACTTTGAATGAAGCTAAGCAAAAGGCCAGCGAGATTATAGGTCAAGCTGAAAAGCGTGGATCTCAAATCGTGGAAGATGCTAAAGGCACAGCTAAGATTGAAGGCGAGCGTATTATTGCCGGCGCTAAGGCTGAAATTGATCAAGAAGTGAATCGTGCAAAAGAAGGCTTACGTTCGCAAGTGTCTGCACTTGCAATTGCTGGTGCTGAAAAAATATTGCGTAAAGAAATTAACGCAAGCGCACATAGCGAGATGTTGTCTAAACTTGCTGCGGAGCTATAAGCATGGCTGAAATTTCAACCATCGCAAGACCTTACGCAGTTGCGGCTTTTAATCTTGGCAAAGAGCAAAAAGCCTTGGCTAAATGGTCTGAGATGTTGAGTTTTGCATCTAGTGTCGCTAGCGACAGTCAGATGCAAGCTTACATCCAAGACCCTAAAGTAGTCAGTAGCGAGTTGCAGGCCGCTTTCTTAAAAGTGTGTGGTGACAAGCTAAATGACCATGGTCAAAACTTGATTAAAGTCTTGGTTGAATATGGACGTATGTCTATATTACCTGCCATTACTGCTGCCTTTGAAGAACTTAAAGCTTTAGATGAAGGTACGTTAGATGCACAAATTATTGCCGCTGCTAAGCCTAGTGCTGCAGAGGTGAAAGATTTAGTAAAGCGTTTAGAAGTTAAGTTTGGTAAAAAGATTGAAGCCAATGTTTCTGTCGATTCAGAACTTATTGGTGGCATTAAAATTATTGTTGGCGATACCGTGATAGACGCATCCGTCAAAAGTCAGTTACAAAATTTAGCTTATACGCTTTCTGCATAAGTTAAAGAAAATTTTAGGCAAAGAATACATTAGGAGCCACAATGCAGTTATCTACATCAGAAATCAGTGAGCTGATTAAAAGCAGATTAGAAAATTTTTCTACCTCAGCTGAAGCACGTACTCAAGGTACAGTAATTTCAGTAACCGATGGTATCGTACGTATTCACGGCCTTTCAAACGTGATGGCCGGCGAGATGATCGAATTCCCAGGCAATACATTTGGTCTAGCGCTTAACTTAGAGCGTGACTCAGTGGGTGCCGTAGTTTTAGGTGACTACGAACATATTACTGAAGGCGACATTTGTAAATGTACTGGTCGTATTTTAGAAGTGCCAGTAGGACCTGAATTAATTGGTCGCGTAGTGAATGCACTTGGTCAGCCAATTGATGGCAAAGGTCCAGTCAATGCAAAAATGACTGACAAAATTGAAAAAGTCGCACCAGGCGTAATTGCGCGTAAATCAGTTTCACAACCAGTACAAACTGGTTTGAAATCAGTGGACTCAATGGTGCCAGTTGGCCGTGGTCAACGTGAATTGATTATTGGCGACCGTCAAACAGGTAAAACTGCCGTTGCGATTGATGCCATCATCAATCAAAAAGGTCAAAACATGACCTGTATTTATGTTGCGATTGGTCAAAAGGCTTCTACAGTTGCTAACGTGGTACGTAAACTTGAAGAAAATGGTGCAATGGCCTATACCATTGTTGTAGCTGCTACTGCATCTGATTCAGCTGCATTACAATTCTTAGCGCCATATGCTGGTTGTACGATGGGCGAATATTTCCGTGACCGTGGTGAAGATGCATTAATTGTTTATGATGATTTGACTAAACAAGCGATTGCTTATCGTCAAATTTCATTACTATTACGCCGTCCACCAGGTCGTGAAGCTTACCCAGGCGATGTGTTTTATATTCACTCACGTTTGTTAGAGCGTGCAGCTCGCGTGAATGAAGATTATGTAGAAAAATTCACTAATGGTGCAGTTAAAGGTAAAACGGGTTCATTAACGGCATTGCCGGTGATTGAAACTGCAGCTGGCGATGTATCTGCGTTCGTTCCAACTAACGTTATTTCAATTACTGACGGCCAAATTTTCTTAGAAACTGACTTGTTCAATGCGGGTATTCGTCCTGCGATTAATGCTGGTATTTCAGTATCTCGCGTGGGTGGTGCAGCGCAAACTAAAGTAATTAAAAAATTGGGCGGCGGTGTACGTTTAGCTTTAGCGCAATATCGTGAATTAGCGGCCTTTGCGCAGTTCGCTTCGGATTTAGATGAAGCTACTCGTAAACAATTAGATCGCGGTCGCATGTTTACTGAGTTGATGAAACAAGCGCAATACGCACCATTAAGCGTTTCTAACATGGCGATTACTTTGTTAGCGGCAAATAAAGGTTACTTTGACGATGTTCCAACCAACAAGATACTTGCGGTTGAAAATTCATTACACGGATTCATGGCTTCTAAATATAAAGCTTTGATGGATGGCATTGAAAAGAGCAAAGATTTAGCTGGTGATAACGAAAAAGCTGTTGAAGCCGCAATTCAAGACTTTAAAGCTACAAACGCATACTAATCTTGAAACTATTAGGACACTAAAATGGCTGGTAGTAAAGAGATTAGAACCAAGATCAAGAGTGTAGAAAATACACGTAAGATCACCAAGGCAATGGAAATGGTAGCCGCTTCTAAAATGCGCAAAGCGCAAGATAGAATGCGCGCTAGCCGTCCCTATGCTGACAAAATTCGCAATGTAGCGGCCCATCTTTCTTTGGCACATTCGGAATACAAACACCCTTTTCTTATTAAGCGTGAGAATGTAAAAAATATTGGCATTATCGTGGTGAGCTCTGATAAAGGGCTTTGTGGCGGTTTGAACACCAACGTATTGCGACTATCTATTAACCAAATGAAAAGTTGGGAAGCAGAAGGCAAAGCCCTAACTGTCAGTGCAATCGGTAATAAAGGCTATGCTTTTATGAACCGTGTAGGGGCAACAGTTAAATCGCACATTATTGGTTTAGGCGATGTACCGCATTTAGAAACATTGATTGGTACGATTAAGGTGATGTTGGACGCTTATACTTCTGGTGAAATTGATCAATTGCATATTTGCTACACACGCTTTATTAACACGATGAAGCAAGAGCCAGTTTTAGAGCAATTGCTACCGTTAACAAGCGAACGCTTGGGTACACATGCGGAGCAAGAAAAAACTGAAGCGCTTACTACCAGCGCAGTGATTAAAAGTGCGTTGCAAATTGGCGCAGCAAAAGGTCACTGGGATTACATTTATGAGCCTGAATCAAAGCCGGTAATCGATCAATTAATGGTGCGTTATATTGAATCATTGGTTTATAACGCGGTGGCAGAGAACATGGCTTCAGAGCAATCATCACGTATGGTGGCGATGAAATCAGCTTCTGACAATGCAAAAGAAGTAATTGGTGATTTAAAGTTGATATACAACAAAGCACGTCAAGCCGCCATTACCAAAGAGATTTCAGAAATCGTCGGTGGTGCAGCAGCAGTTTCATAAATTTTTAAGAATTAAATTACAATTCAACAGATTAGCTTGAATAGGATATAAAAAATGAGTACAGCGAAAATTGGTAAAGTAGTGCAATGTATTGGCGCGGTGGTAGACGTTGAGTTTCCACGTGATCAAATGCCTAAAGTATTTGAGGCATTATTAATTGATGATGCTTCAAGCCAAGCAGAAGCAGGCTTGACACTTGAAGTGCAACAGCAGTTAGGTGACGGCATTGTACGCACCATTGCTATGGGCTCATCAGACGGTCTTGCACGTGGAACAATGTTTAAGTCGACAGGCAGCCAAATTACAGTACCAGTTGGTACTGGCACATTAGGCCGTATTATGGATGTTTTAGGCCGTCCAATTGATGAAGCGGGTCCGATTGAATGTGATGAGCGTCGTGCTATTCACCAAAAAGCACCAACTTTTGAAGAGCTTTCACCAAGCGTTGACTTATTAGAAACTGGTATCAAGGTTATTGATTTGGTTTGCCCGTTTGCTAAAGGCGGTAAAGTTGGTTTATTCGGTGGTGCTGGTGTAGGTAAAACCGTGAATATGTTGGAATTAATTAACAACATTGCTAAACAGCACTCAGGTTTATCAGTATTTGCTGGTGTGGGCGAGCGTACTCGTGAGGGTAATGACTTCTACCATGAAATGGCAGAAGCGGGTGTTATCAAGCTTGATAACATGAAAGAATCAAAAGTTGCGATGGTGTTCGGTCAAATGAACGAGCCGCCAGGTAACCGTTTACGTGTAGCTTTGTCAGGATTGACAATGGCTGAAAAATTCCGTGATGAAGGTCGTGATGTATTGTTCTTTGTGGATAACATTTATCGCTATACTTTAGCCGGTACAGAAGTATCTGCACTATTAGGGCGTATGCCTTCAGCGGTGGGTTACCAACCAACGCTAGCGGACGAAATGGGCCGCCTACAAGAGCGTATTACATCAACTAAAGCAGGTTCTATTACGTCAATTCAAGCGGTATACGTACCTGCAGATGACTTGACCGATCCATCACCTGCAACTACTTTCCAACATTTGGATTCAACTGTTGTATTGTCACGTGATATTGCTTCTTTAGGTATCTACCCAGCGGTAGATCCACTAGATTCAACATCACGCCAATTAGATCCACTAGTGGTTGGTGAAGAGCACTACAACGTAGCCCGCTCAGTTCAACAAACACTGCAACGTTACAAAGAATTACGCGACATTATTGCTATTTTGGGTATGGATGAATTATCACCAGAAGATAAATTAGCTGTTGGCCGAGCACGTAAAATTCAACGTTTCTTGTCACAACCATTCCACGTAGCTGAAGTATTTACCGGTGCACCAGGTAAATATGTGCCATTAAAAGAAACCATCAAAGGCTTTAAAGCCATTGTTGCAGGTGAGTATGATCACTTACCAGAGCAAGCTTTCTATATGGTAGGCGCAATTGAAGAAGCTGTTGAAAAGGCAAAAACACTTAACTAGTTGAGGGTCGATAGATTTTAGTTATTAGTTAATTGGTTAAGGAAAAAAGATGGCAAATACTGTTCATATTGATGTAGTCAGTGCAGAAGCAAGCATATTCTCAGGTGAAGCTGAGTTTGTGGTTGCACCTGCTAGCGCTGGTGAAGTGGGTATTTATCCAAATCACGCGCCAATGATTTCAACCATCAAACCAGGGGCGCTGCGTATCAAGCAAGCTAATGAGGCATCAGAAGTATTGATTTATCTCTCTGGTGGATTGCTAGAAGTACAACCAGGTATTATTACAGTGTTGGCAGATACGGCGGTTCGTGGTCACGATCTAGATGAAGCAAAAGCAATGGCAGCAAAAGAGGCCGCTGAAGAAGCGTTGAAAAATAGAACTTCAGACGTCAACTATGCAGCAGCACAAGCCGAATTGTCAGAGGCGTTGGCACAGATTCAAACTATTGAACGCTTACGTAAAACAACACACTAGTCACAAAACAGTGGATTAACAGCAAAAAAGGCAGCTTAGGCTGCCTTTTTTGTTATAATTTGCCTATAAAAATAAACAATTTTGAAGAGATTAACTAACTAAAAATGAGTAAATTGAATATTGTCGTTCTCGCTGCCGGCAAGGGCACACGCATGAATTCAGATACGCCTAAGGTGTTGCATGAGATTGGTGCAATGTCCATTTTAGGCCATGTCATTACCTGTGCTAAAACACTTAAGCCGAACAAGATTATCGTTGTATACGGCTTTGGTGGAGAAACGGTAAAAGACATCTTTCTTGGAGAAAATATTATATGGGTGAAGCAGGCCGAACAACTGGGTACCGGTCATGCTGTGCAACAAGCGGTAGCGTATTTAGATGATGATGCAAATACGCTTATTTTATTGGGTGATGTGCCTTTAGTCGATGCTGTGGACTGTCAAAAATTACTCTCGCAGGCGAGTGACAAATTAGCAATCTTATCTTTTAATAAAGCAGATCCGACTGGCTATGGCCGTATGATACGTGACGCCCATGGTCAAATTAGAGCGATTGTTGAACATAAAGATGCCACTGCGCTACAGCAAAAAATCATTGAAGTGAATACTGGCATCATGGCGATGCCCAATCAATATCTAGTTAAATGGCTAGCTCAGCTCACTAATGATAATGCCCAAGGTGAGTATTATTTAACAGATATTGTCGCATTTGCAGTACAGCAAGGTGTGTCGGTGGCGGCTGAAATAACAGAAGATGAATGGTCGGTGACAGGTATCAATGCAAAAACTGATTTGGCTAAAATTGAGCGTATCTATCAAACACGCTATGCGCATCAACTATTACTGCAAGGAGTCACCCTTAAAGACCCTGCACGATTAGATATACGCGGCACACTGAGTTGTGGCCGTGATGTAGAGATTGATGTGAATTGTTTATTTGAAGGTAATGTTCGTTTGGGGGATAGAGTCAAAATTGCTGCCAATTGCGTAATCAAAAATGCTGTTATTGATGCGGGCACACACATTGCACCATTTACTCATATTGATGATACACAAATAGGCGAAAATGCACGCATAGGACCATTTGCTAGATTAAGACCCGGTACGACACTGGCTGCTAATACGCATGTGGGTAATTTTGTTGAGCTCAAAAATTCACAAGTAGACGCAGGTAGCAAAATCAATCATTTAAGCTATGTAGGTGATGCAACCGTAGGTAAAAACGTGAATATCGGAGCGGGTACCATCACATGCAATTATGATGGTGCTAATAAATTTAGAACAGTAATCGAAGACGATGTGTTTATTGGATCAGATTCACAGTTGGTCGCTCCCGTCACCATAGCTAAGGGCGCGACAATTGGCGCAGGGTCTACTATTACTAAAGATGCACCAGCAGATCAACTGACCTTCTGCCGAGCGAAAGAGCAAAAATCGATAGCGAGTTGGAAGCGACCAGTGAAAATTAAAAAATAGCCGATTAACTTAATCGGTAGTAGTCATTACCTTACAAAAAGAATACGAGAAAGCAATAATATGTGCGGAATAGTCGGTGCAGTAGCTAATAGAAATGTCGTTTCAACTCTCATAGAAGGTTTAAGCCGCTTAGAGTATCGTGGCTATGATTCTGCTGGCATTGCTGTATTAAATAGCAGTGGTATAGAACGTGTGCGTGCAGTTGGTCGTGTGTCTGCAATGACAGAAAAAGCGAATGAATCAAAAATAAGTGGGCAAGTAGGCATAGGCCATACTCGTTGGGCCACCCATGGCGGGGTAACAGAAAGTAACGCACACCCGCATGTCTCAAAAGGTGAAATTGCGGTAGTCCATAACGGAATTATTGAAAATCATGAAGAACAGCGCACCCATTTAAAAAGCCTTGGTTATGACTTCACTTCGCAAACAGACACTGAAGTAATTGCGCATTTAATACATTATTATCATCAAGATTTGCCCTTATTAGCGGCTACTCAAAAAGCAGTGGCTGAATTGACAGGCGCGTTCGCTATTAGTGTGATTTCAGTGAAAGAACCTGAGCACATGATTACGGCGCGCTTAGGTTGCCCATTATTGATAGGCTTGGGAGAGGGAGAAAATTTCATTGCCTCAGACGTATCTGCGGTGTTATCTGTTACTCGTAAAGTGATTTATCTCGAAGATGGCGATGTTGCCGATATACGCCGAGAGGGTGTGAGCATTTTTGGTCGCAATGGTACTGAGGTTGTGCGTAAAATCCACCTAAGTGATGTCTCGCTTGCCAGTATGGAGCTAGGTCCTTATGCGCATTTTATGCAGAAAGAAATTCACGAACAACCACGGGCACTGACAGACACTATTGAGGCCCTAATTGATGACAATCAATTTTCACCAGCTTTGTTCGGTGAAAATGCCAGTGAAATATTTCAGCAAGTAGATAGTATCCTGATACTTGCTGCTGGCACTAGCTACTACGCCGCCCTCACGGCTAAATACTGGCTAGAAAGCATTGCAAAATTACCGACCAATGTGGAAATTTCCAGTGAATATCGCTATCGTGAATCCGTGGCTAATCCAAAACAATTGATTGTGACGATTTCGCAATCTGGTGAAACTTTGGATACCATGGAAGCGCTAAAACATGCGAAATCATTAGGACAAAGCCTGACTTTAGCAATCTGTAACGTACAAGAGAGCGCTATTCCAAGGGCTTCTCAATTGGTTTTTTATACGCGTGCAGGGGCAGAAATTGGCGTAGCGTCTACCAAAGCTTTCACCACACAATTAGTTGCTTTGTTTACTTTGGCGGCTACCTTAGCCAAACAACGCGGCTTACTAGATAGAAAAGTGGAGCAGTCATACCTTAGCTCACTGCGCCAATTAGCGAGTAGCGTGCAACATGCGCTTAATTTAGAACCACAAATTCGTGAATGGGCTAAAAAATTTGCTAATAAACAGCACGCTTTGTTTTTAGGGCGTGGCATACATTACCCAATTGCGTTAGAAGGCGCCCTAAAGCTTAAGGAAATTTCTTATATCCATGCTGAGGCATACCCAGCTGGCGAACTTAAACATGGGCCACTTGCGCTGGTAGATAATGAAATGCCTGTGGTAGTGATAGCACCTAATGATGTGTTGTTAGAAAAAGTAAAATCTAATATGCAAGAGGTGAAAGCGCGCGGAGGCGAATTATTTGTATTTGCCGATGCTGATAGCCACTTTACTGAGTCTGAAGGGGTGCATGTGATTCGTACGCCGCGTCATGTGGGTGTACTGTCTCCCATTCTGCACACGATTCCTGTGCAGATGTTAGCTTACCATGCTGCTTTGTTAAAGGGTACGGACGTGGATAAGCCAAGAAATTTAGCGAAGAGTGTAACAGTTGAGTAAGTAAAGTTTAGTAAGCACTTGGCTCTTTCAATATGATAGGTGTGATATCAAAGCTGCCGTTATCATGCCCCACCATAATTTGACCATCTTGTATGGTACAACTAATATTTAAGCCACGCTCTGCAATGCCTGCCAGTTCTTTAGTGTCAGGTAAATTAATCACAGTTAGGTTGTTGGTTTTAAGTAAGGTTTTGCTGTTTTGAGCCCACCACATATCGGCAACTCTTCCACCATAAAGTACAACCACTACTTGCTTGGCGCGTCCAGCTGCTTTACGAATATCACGTTCGGTAGGTAAGCCTACATCCATCCATAGTTCAATGGCACCCGTCAGGTCTTTTTGCCATAAGTCGGGCTCTTCATCATCACTTAAACCTTTGCCAAAAATCAGCGCTTCATTAGCATACATAGAAAAACCTATCAATCTTACCATCACACGTTCGTCAGTTTCTGACGGGTGTTTGGCTAGTGTTAAGCTATGTTGGTGATAATAATTACGATCCATATCTGAAACTTGTAGATCGATTTTATAAATAGTGGATTTAATGGCCATGGTTATATTTTGTATTCTTAGAAGTGCATGCATTATACCTAGATTACCATCGTTACATTTGCGACATACTTGATAGTGAGCAAGCCGTCACACTTTCTGTTAAGCTTTCATTTTTTTACAAGCAATTAATATCATGGCGCAATATGTAATGTCTATGCTCCGCGTGAGCAAAACGGTTCCTCCTAAAAAACAGATTATTAAAGATATTTCACTGTCTTTTTTCCCGGGTGCAAAAATTGGTTTATTGGGCTTGAATGGTTCAGGTAAGTCAACCGTACTTCGTATTATGGCGGGAGTTGATAAAGAGTTTGAAGGTGAAGTGCAGTGGCAACCTAACCTTTCTATTGGCTATTTGCCGCAAGAGCCTCAACTAGATCCGGAAAAGACTGTGCGTGAAGAGGTTGAATCTGGCATGGGTGAGGTCATGCAGGCGCAAGCTAATTTAGAGGCAGTTTATGCCGCCTATGCCGAGCCTGATGCTGATTTTGATAAGTTAGCCGAATTACAAGCTAAGTACGAAAATATTATTGCTGCTAGCGGTGCAGATTTAGCTACTCAACTAGAGATAGCTGCCGATGCGCTACGCTTACCGGCTTGGGATGCAAAAATAGGCCCATTATCAGGTGGTGAGAAACGTCGAGTAGCCTTATGCAAACTATTGCTTTCCAAGCCAGATATGTTGTTATTAGATGAGCCGACCAACCATTTGGATGCTGAGTCAGTAGAGTGGTTAGAGCAGTTCTTAGTGAGATTTCCCGGGACTGTGGTCGCTGTTACGCATGATAGATACTTTCTCGATAATGCCGCAGAATGGATTTTAGAGTTAGACCGTGGCCATGGTATTCCTTGGAAAGGTAACTATTCTAGCTGGCTAGATCAAAAACAAGCACGTTTAGCGCTAGAAGAGTCACAAGAGTCTTCACGTCGTAAAGCACTCAATACTGAGTTGGAATGGGTGCGTCAAAACCCTAAAGCTCGCCAAGCTAAGAGTAAATCGCGTATTGCGCGCTATGAAGAACTGGCTAGTGCAGAATACCAAAAACGTAACGAAACTCAGGAGATTTTTATTCCTGCCGGAGAGCGTTTAGGCGATCAGGTCATTGAATTTAATGGGGTGAGTAAAGCTTTTAAAGACCGCTTGCTGATTGATAATCTAAGCTTTACTGTACCCGCTGGTGCTATTGTCGGCATTATCGGGCCAAACGGTGCGGGTAAATCTACATTGTTTAAAATGATTACGGGTAAAGAGCAACCAGATAGTGGTGAGGTGAAAATTGGTAGCACCGTGAAAATGGCTTATGTCGACCAAAGTCGCGATGCCTTGAGTGATGCTAAAACCGTGTTTGATGAAATATCTGGTGGCTCAGATATTTTAACGGTGGGACGCTATGAAACTCCATCACGCGCCTACATTGGCCGTTTTAATTTTAAAGGGGGTGACCAACAAAAAATCGTTGGCCAACTTTCTGGTGGTGAGCGTGGGCGCTTACATTTAGCTAAAACACTCATTTCTGGCGGCAATGTGTTGTTGCTAGATGAACCTTCAAATGACTTAGATGTAGAAACCTTACGTGCACTAGAAGATGCATTGCTAGAGTTTGCTGGTTGTGTATTGGTGATTTCACATGATCGATGGTTTTTAGACCGTATCGCCACTCACATTTTGGCGGCAGAAGGTGAGTCACAGTGGACATTCTTTAATGGCAATTATCAAGAATACGAAGCCGATAAACGTAAACGTTTGGGTGA